>JAFQIF010000148.1 GCA_017397695.1 Clostridia bacterium | reverse complement strand
GTTTGCTACGGTTTTTTCACGGCAACTGTGAGGAGGAATCTGCCTAATGATCGAAATCGAAAAGCCCCGCATCGAACGCGTGGAATCGGGCGAGAGCTACGGCAAGTTCGTTGTCGAGCCGCTGGAGCATGGCTTTGGCCAGACGCTGGGTAACTCCCTGCGCCGCGTGCTGCTGAGCTCCCTGCCGGGCGTCGCCGTTTCCAGCATCCGTATTGAGGGCATCCAGCATGAGTTTTCCGCCGTTCCCGGCGTCAAGGAAGACGTTGCAGAGATCATCCTCAACCTGAAAGAGCTTTCTGCCAAGCTGTACTGCGACGGCCCGAAGACGGTGTCTATCAACGTCAAGGGTCCGTGCGAGTTGACTGCCGCCGCGCTTGAGGTGGATGATCAGATTGAGATTGTCAATCGCGATCTGCACATCGCCACCCTCAACGAGGATGCTGATCTGATCATGCATCTGACCCTGGAGAAGGGCCGCGGCTATGTCAGCGCAGACAAGAATAAGAATCCGAACATGCCCATCGGCGTGATCCCGACGGATTCCATCTTCACCCCGATCCGCAAGGTGAACTACACCGTTGAGAATACCCGCGTTGGCCAGGCGACCGACTATGACCGCCTGACCCTCGAGGTGTGGACCGACGGTTCCATCAACCCGGATGAAGCGATTTCCACCTCCGCGAAGATCCTGTTCGGCTATCTCAAGCAGTTCATGGATCTGACCGATCAGGTGGTGACGGTCGGCTTCAACGAGAAGGAAGACGATCACCGCGAGAAGGTCCTGGAGATGACCATCGAGGAACTCGACCTCTCTGTTCGCGCGTACAACTGCCTCAAGCGCGCCGGTATCAACACCGTCGCCGAGCTGGTGCAGCGCAACCAGGAGGACATGATGAAGGTTCGCAATCTGGGCAAGAAGTCTCTTGAAGAGGTCGAGCAGAAGCTCGCCGCTCTGGGGCTCGCTCTGCGTGCCAATGATGAGTAAGCGATTACTCTGAGAATTACATTATCAAACCGCCCGAAAGGGCTCACTAAGGTCACGCCTAAGGGAAATATGGGCGCGGCACATGCGGGACGCCTGCCTGCACATGCGGACAGGCGTCAAGCTGCGCTGCGTGAAGAACTGTATTTGCAGGAGGCGGGCTGAAATAGGAGGAAAAACAACATGGCTCAGCGTAAACTCGGCTGCCGCAACGCTGCTCAGCGTAAGGCGCTTCTTCGTAACCAGGTGACCAATCTGATCTGGTACGGCCGCATCGAAACCACCCTCGCCCGCGCGAAGGAAGTCCGCTCTATGGCGGAGCGCCTGATCACTCTGGCGATCAACGAGTGCGACAACAATGTTCAGGTCGAGAAGACCTTTAACAACGATAAGGGTCAGACTGTGACCGTTACCGTTCAGAACGACGCCCCGAGCAAGCTGCATGCTCGCCGCCAGATCATGGCGTACCTGTACAATGTGCAGGAGGCGAAGCAGGACGACGAGTCCAAGAGCGCTTACCGCGCCCGCACCAAGGACAACAAGTATCCGTGCGTTGAGAAGCTCTTCCGCGAGATTGGCCCGAAGTACAAGGCCCGCAACGCGGAGAAGAACTGCGCCGGTGGTTACACCCGCATCATCAAGAAGGGCCCGCGCCGCGGCGACGCCGCCGAGATGGTCATTCTCGAGCTGATCTAATTCCTTCGGTTACGAAAGAAGCTGTTTCGCGTAGCGAAGCAGCTTCTTTTTCCCATTTGGGGAAAGTGGGAAAAAGAACCAGAGACGGGCCGGGGCCCTTGGAGGGGAAACAATATGAACGATATGATCCTGATCCTCAACAGCTCGGACGAGTTCTCGGCGGAGGTGGCTAGGAGCCTGCGTGCGGAGCAGATCTACTGTGTGATTGTGCCAGAGTGCACGACGGCGCAGGAGATTGGGCGCATGGCGCCGCGAGGCGTGATTCTCTGCGGTGAAGCGGATGCTGCGCAGGAGAGCGAGATTGACGAGACGGTTGCGCGCCTGGGGATTCCCGTGCTGGCGATTGGTCATACAGCGCATGCGCTTCTGGCTTGTCTGGGCGGCGCTAGCGCAGGTGAAGCGTTGTGCGAGCGCAAGGCGATGGTCGAGTACGGCAGGAGCGCTCTGTTTACGGGCATTTCCGGCGGTGAGCGCCTGCTCAAGAGCGCTAAGACGCTGATGTTGCCTACAGGCGTCGAGCAGACAGCCTGGGCCGGCGGCTGCACGATCGCCTTTGAGGACGCGGAAAAGAAGCTCTACGGCGTGCAGTTTGAGCTGGAGCGCAATGATCTTGAGGGATCAACGATGCTCATGAATTTTGCACGGGATATCTGCGGCTGCAGCGGCTGGTGGTCGCTGGATGCTGCGCTGGAAAAGGCGCAGGATATGCTCTGCGAGGCGGCTGCGCGCGGCGATCACGCAGTGTGCGCGGTCAGCGGCGGCGTGGATTCCACGCTCTGTGCGCTGCTGGCGCATAAAGCCTTCGGCGAGCGAATGACGGCGATCTTTGTGGATACCGGTCTGATGCGCGAGGGCGAGGCGGACGGCGTACAAGCGCTGTTTGAAGGCCTTGGCATTCCTCTGCTGCGCGTGGACTATTCGGGCGAGATTCTGAGCATGCTCGCACACAAGCGAGGCATGGAGGAAAAGCGCGAGGTGGTCGTGTCCTGCATGTATCAGGAAATGCTCAGGCAGAGCGCGGCGATTGCCGGCGGAAAGACGCTGGTTCTGGGCACGAATTACAGCGATTTCCTCAGCAGCGGATCTGGCGCGGCAATGTGGCGAGCCAGCGGTATGACCGTTGTGGAGCCGCTGATGGAGCTGTTTAAGGACGAGGTACGTGCGATCGCCAGAAGGCTGAATATGAGCGAGGAACTTGTAGGCCGCAAGCCGTTCCCGGCGCTGGGGCTGGGCGCACGCATTGTGGGCGAGGTTACCGCTCAGCGCCTGCATGCAATGCGCACGGCGGAGGGAATTTTCAGCGATGAAATCCGTCAGGCGGGCCTGGATAAGCGCCTGTACAAGTATTTCCCGGTGCTTATCGGCGGTGAGAACCTGGGCAGCGAGATGCTGGTGCTGCGTGCCGTAATGCTTTCGGGCAGCCAGCTGATGCCTGCGCGCCTGCCCTATGATCTGGTGGAGCGTGCTGTGCAGCGGATTCTTGGCGAGCTTCCGGGGATTGTCCGCGTGCTGTATGACCAGACGCCAACTGCGCTTGCCAGCGAGTCCTTCTCATAAATACCAAGCTTCGGCCTGCCTGAGCGGACCGGAGCTTTTCTTTTTTTATAAAAACCATAAAAGTACAGCACTCAAAGGGAAATCAGGGGTAGATTGATGACAGCTGTCTGTGCTATAATAAACTGTTAGCATATACATAGAATCCGGGCGGCATGCTCAAAGCAGCTTGTGCGCCCGATGGATCCAATGAAGGGTGACTTTCGGATATGAGAATCTATCAACCGGTCAGGGGCGTGGGCGGAGCGCTGAGAGAAGACAGCTTCGCCATCATCGATGACGCGGGCGTGGAGATTGGCCGCGGCGGCCTGGAGTATCGGGTCGTCAAGAAGATGATGCCGGATCGTCCGCTGCATATTGAGCTGAATATGAATTCACATCCTGTGGCCAGCGATACGCTTTTTGGCGCGCTGAGCGCGCGGGCGGAGAGCATCAAGACGGAGCAGGGCGAGCTGCCTGCCAGGCTGTATACGCGCTGCGCGATCGAGGATACCGAGCGCCACGAATACTTTACCCGCATGGGCTTTGACGACTTCGATGGCGAGGAGCTGTTTGTGCTGCCTGTGCCGCAGGATATGAGCACGCGCAGGCGCAACTATAGCCCGCTGGGCACCAAGGGTATTGACGTAGACCTGCGCACACGCGCGCGCCGCGAGGAATTTCTGCTCGGGCTCAAGGAGTTTGGCTACGTGGAGCATGCCAGCGAATGGCTGGAGGAGCGCATGAAGGATCCTGTGTTCATCGCCAGGGCGATGTATCAGGGCAGCGACTTTGTGGGCTATATCCTGGTGACAGGCACGCAGAATGAGGCGATGCTGGAGATGGTGTGCGTTGAGCCCAAGTGGCGCGGCCGCGGCGTGGCCAGCGCAATGATTGATGAGGCGCTGATGCAGCTGAGCAGCCAGCATGTGGCGTATCTGTGCGCGCGCTGCGTGCGCCGCAATAAGAGCGCTATCCAGATGATGCGCCGCAGCGGCTTTGAATGGGTGCGTACGTTGGAATACCTGCTGGGCCGCGACATGTAACCTGCCGTGCTGATTCAAGCCGGCGCGAAGCGCAAAATGGGGTGCAGGGGCAATGTTCCTGCGCGGGGTATGGGGCGGCAGCCCCATCGTATCCCCTATGACTAAAAACCACACTTACCGACCAAGATAAACGGAGGAAAAACAGATGAAGGTTCTGGTTGTTGGCGGCGGCGGACGCGAGCATGCCGTGTGTAAGAAGCTGAAGGAAAGCAAGCTGGTGGATACGCTGCTGTGTGCGCCGGGCAATGCGGGCATTGCTGGCGTAGCAACCTGCGTGCCGGGCGTGAAGGCGACGGATGTGGAGGCCATTGTGAAACTGGCCAAGAGCGAGCAGGTGGACTTTGTCTGCGTGACGCCGGATGATCCGCTGGCGCTGGGCTGCGTGGATGCGCTGGAGAAGGAAGGCATTGCTGCCTTTGGCCCGAGCGCGTACGCGGCGCAGATGGAATCCAGCAAGATCTTCTCCAAGAATCTGATGAAGAAGTACGGCATTCCGACCGCCGAGAGCGAGACCTTTGAGGATATGGATGCGGCGCTTAAGTATCTGGATACCAAGGAAGC
Organism: Clostridia bacterium; assembly: GCA_017397695.1. The sequence continues at coordinate 1,124 of JAFQIF010000148.1, read as the reverse complement.
GCCGATCGTCATCAAGGCGGACGGCCTGGCGCTGGGCAAGGGCGTCATCGTTGCGCAGACGATGGACGAGGCCAAGGAAGCCGTTGTCGATATGATGCAGGGCGGCAAGTTTGGCAAGAGCGGCGCGCGCGTACTCATCGAGGAATGCATGTTCGGCCGCGAGGTGACCGTGCTGTGCTTCTGCGATGGCAAGACCATCGTGCCCATGCGCGCCAGCCAGGATCATAAGCGCGTGTTCGACCATGATGAGGGCCCGAATACCGGCGGTATGGGTGCTTTTGCACCGAGTCCGTTGTATACGAAGGCGCTTGCCGAGCGCACGATGAAGGAGATTCTCGTGCCGACCCTGAATGCCATGAATGCCGAGGGGTTCGCGTTCAAGGGCGTGCTTTATGTCGGCCTGATGCTCACCGAACAGGGCCCCAAGGTTGTGGAGTACAATGCGCGCTTCGGCGATCCGGAGACGCAGGTTGTGCTCCCGCTGCTGGGCAGCGATCTGATGGAGATCATGATGGCTGTGCGCAATCAGACCCTTTCCGAGCTGGATATTCAGTGGAAGGATGCGTCTGCGGCGTGCATCGTGCTCGCCAGCGGCGGCTATCCGGGCAAGTACGAGGGCGGCAAGGTGATCACCGGCATGGATGCGGCTGAAGAGACGGGCGCAACCGTCTACCATGCGGGCACGAAGATCGCGGACAGCCATTACGTGACCGCCGGCGGCCGTGTGCTGGGCGTGACCGCACTGGGCGAAAACCTGCGCGCGGCGGTGGACAGCGCTTATGCGGCGGCGAGGCTGATCCATTTTGACGGCGCACATATGCGCAGCGATATCGGCAGCAGGGATTGTTAAAAATACAATTCTAAGCCTTGCAAAAGAGAAGAAACACAAAGCGAGGTTTACAGCCTCGCTTTGTTGTGTTAGAATAGATCGCAATCAGAAAGAATAACAGCAGGAGGGAAAGAATATGACAAAGTTTTCCGGCAGTTATGTAGCGATCGTGACGCCGTTCAATCCGGACGGAAGCGTCAATTTTGATAAGCTCAAAGAACTGGTCAAGTGGCATCTTGAGGAAGGCACGGACGGCATCGTTGCGCTGGGCACCACGGGCGAATCGAGCACGATG
>JAFQIF010000147.1 GCA_017397695.1 Clostridia bacterium | reverse complement strand
GCGCGCCGGCGTAGATGAGACCGAACTTCGAGATGTCATACACTTCGCTCAGAATGTTGGAAGACATATCCGCCACCAGCGGGATATCGCCGGTCTCGGGCACGTGATCATAACGCGTGCCGTAGATGGTGTTGTTGGTGGTGATGTGGACGTACTTGGCGTCCGGAGAGAGGGAATACTGCGGAATGTAGGTGTAGTTGTCATCGCGGGAGGAACCGGCGACGACGACCTCGCCGTACTTCTTGGCCTCGACCAGCGCGTTATGCGCGAAGTTGCCGGAATCGATGTAGTCGGCCTTGCCGCCCTGCATGAGATTCAGCGGCACGGTGGCGAACATCTGCGTTGCGCCGCCCTGCAGGAAGAGCACTTTATAGCCCTCGGGAATGCCCATCACGTCCTTGAAATCCGCAACGGTCTTGTTGAAGATCTCCAGGTACATTTTAGATCGATGACTCATCTCCATGACGGACATGCCGGTACTGCCATAGCACAGCAGGTCCTTCTGTACCTTTTCGAGCACTTCGTCAGCGAGCATGGACGGGCCAGGCGCGAAATTGTAAACACGGTTCATAGAAATAAGCCTCCTCAATATTGCCGAAACTTGCAGGATAGATTACTAAATCAATCATTTTCGGCTAGTTGTTGACCCATTTTAGCACAAAAACGAATCTATTGCAATGGAGAAAACGAAAATATATGAAATTTTCGTAAAAAATATTCGCGGATGAACGGCGGCGGGAGCACGTCGGAGGCGCAAGGGCAAATCCTACTTGACGAACCCTGGCGTGCGTGATATCATTTATCTATATGGGGAAAGCATTTTTTGCTGTCTCCATCAAGTAAAAATCCTTGCAGCGAGCACCTGATATCATCATGATACCGGGCTGTTCGGAAATGGCGCCGGCGCTGAGCGCGTCCTGTGGACGCAATGGGCGAGGCGGAGCGCGGAGAAGCGCAGGGAGCGACAGATGTCGCGGCAATGCGAGTTTTCCGGAAGGCAGGCACTGCCTGCAAGCGGTATGACTGACGGAAGTGGGACGACCCACAGGGAGTACCGCGGCGCACATGTGCGCTTGATGCCGACCGTCTGGGCGCACTGAGAACATCGGTGCGCCTTTTTATATGAAAAGACGCTGCCGGAAACAACATAAGGAGGAATTCTGTTATGGGTTATCTTTCCGATATTGAAATCGCACAGGCGTGCGAAATGAAGAACATACGCGAGATTGCGAAGGTTGCGGGTGTGGATGAGAAGTATCTGGAGCTCTACGGCAACTACAAGGCCAAGATCGACTACAATCTGCTCAACGAAGTGGACGCCCAGGACGGCAAGCTGATCCTGGTCACCGCCATTTCCCCGACTCCGGCGGGCGAGGGCAAGACCACCACGTCCGTGGGCCTTGCCGACGGCCTGCGCAAGATCGGCAAGAATGCGATCCTTGCGCTGCGCGAGCCGAGCCTTGGCCCGGTCTTCGGCGTGAAGGGCGGCGCGGCCGGCGGCGGCTATGCGCAGGTCGTTCCGATGGAGGATATCAACCTGCATTTCACCGGCGACTTCCATGCCATCGGCGCGGCGAACAACCTGCTCGCTGCGATGCTTGATAACCACATCCAGCAGGGTAACCAGCTCGGTATCGACGTCAAGAAGATCACCTGGAAGCGCTGCGTGGACATGAACGACCGCCAGCTGCGCAATGTCATCGACGGCCTGGGCGGCCGCATGCAGGGCGTGCCGCGCGAGGACGGCTTTGACATCACCGTCGCCTCCGAGGTTATGGCCGTGTTCTGCATGTCTTCTTCCATCACCGATCTCAAGGAGCGCCTCGCCCGCATCATCGTCGGCTATACCTACGACGATAAGCCCGTCACCGCTGGCGACCTGAAGGCTGCCGGCGCGATGGCTGCGCTGCTCAAGGATGCGCTCAAGCCGAACCTCGTGCAGACGCTGGAAGGCACCCCGGCGTTCATTCACGGCGGTCCGTTCGCGAACATCGCCCATGGCTGCAATTCCATCATGGCGACCCGCATGGCGATGCGCCTTGGCGACTACTGCGTGACCGAAGCCGGCTTCGGCGCGGATCTGGGCGCGGAGAAGTTCCTGGACATCAAGTGCCGCAAGGCGAATCTGAAGCCGTCTGCTGTCGTCGTCGTGGCGACTGTGCGCGCGCTCAAGCATCACGGCGGTGTGGCCAAGGCCGACCTGAACAACGAGAACCTCGAGGCGCTCAGCAAGGGCCTGCCCAACCTCCTGCGCCATGTTTCCAACATCACCGAGACCTATCAGCTGCCCTGCGTGGTCGCGATCAACCGCTTCCCGATGGACACCGAGGCCGAACTGGAACTCGTGCGCGAAAAGTGCAAGGAACTCGGCGTGAACGTTGCGCTCTCCGAGGTCTGGGGCAAGGGCGGCGACGGCGGCGTGGAGCTGGCCAATGAAGTCGTTCGCCTGTGCGAAGAGGGCGAGAACAACTTCCGCTATGCCTATGAGCTGGAAACCAGCATCGAGAAGAAGCTCGAGGCGATCGTCAAGAACGTCTATCGCGGCGCAGGCGTGGCGCTTACCCCGAACGCCAAGAAGCAGGCCAAGCAGCTCGAAGAACTGGGCTTCGGCGAGTATCCGATCTGCATGGCCAAGACGCAGTATTCCTTCTCCGACGATCAGAAGCTGCTCGGCGCGCCGGAAGGCTTCACCGTCACCGTGCGCAACCTGAAGGTTTCCGCGGGCGCTGGCTTCATCGTCGCGCTCACCGGTGACATCATGACCATGCCGGGTCTGCCGAAGGTGCCGGCGGCCGAGAAGATCGACGTCGACGAGACCGGCAAGATCACGGGCCTGTTCTAATGCGGGCAGTGCCCATACCCACTACGCTTCGCCTTGCTTCTAACAGCATCGTTCGGGCGGAGGGCCCTCCGATGCTCTGCTTGATAGAAATAAGGACGTAGAATGCGCTAAAATGCCCTCCCTTCGGGGAGGGTTTTTATTACGGAGGGATTTATGCTTCCCGAAGGATTTGTGTATATCAAGGATGTGATTCCGTCTATCCGCGAGGACATCCGCTACGCTGGATACCACAATTTTGTCGGTTGTCCGGTGGATGGATATTTTGCGCCGAAATCCGTACTGAAGGAAGAAGCGGCGTTGGCGCTGAAGCAGGCGGCGGCAGAGTTTGAAAAACAGGGACTGTATCTGCTTATCTACGACGCCTATCGTCCTCAGCGCGCGGTGGATCACTTCGTCCGCTGGGCGAAGGATCCGGATGATGTGAAGACCAAGGCGGAGTTCTATCCGGAGCTGGACAAGAGCGAGCTCTTCCCCAAGGGATACATTGCCGTGTATTCCGGCCATTCCCGCGGGCTGACCGTCGATCTGACGCTGACGGACGCGGAGGGAAACGAGCTGGACATGGGCGGCGAGTTCGACTGGTTTTCCAAGATTTCTTCGCATGATTACGGGAATCTCACGCCGCAGCAGAAACGCAACCGCGAATTGCTGCGCAGCGGCATGCTTGCCGCAGGCTTTGACGATTACGTCGAGGAATGGTGGCATTACACGTTCATATGCGGCGCGCCGAAGGTGTATTACGATTTTCCGATTGAATAAGAAACAGGAACGCGAAAGCGTTCCTTTTCTTATGAAGGGATCGGCCCGACCGCCGCCGGATTCGTATGCTGGGGCGGGAAGCCGCCCAGCCAGCCCTCTCTATGTACCTTGCCGGTGTCCATATCGATATCGTGCAGCACGCTGCGCAGGTATTCGTCGCAGCCGCGCATGCCGCGCTCGGCGTCCTCGTCCAGCGGCAGTGTGAGGATTCTTTCAATGCCTTTTTCTCCAAGGATGCACGGCAGGCTCATGGCCACGTTCTTAAGGCCGTATTCACCCTGAGGGATGACCGAGAGCGGCAGCACGGCGTGCGTGTCAAAGAGGATGGAAGACACGACCCGGCAGGCGGTCAGCGCAATACCGGAGGAGGTATAGCCCTTGAGCTCGATGATGTCCAGCCCGCTGGCCTTGACCGCGCGGATCATCTGCTCGCGGTCGATGGGCGCTTTCAGAGCGAATTGCTCGGTGAAGCGGTCGAACGGGATGCCTGCGATATTGACCGTGTTCCACGGGATGAACGCCGTGCCGCCGTGCTCGCCGAGCACAAAGCCGGTGACAGACTTGGCGTCAATGCCCAGCGTGCCGGCGAGCATGGTGCAAAAGCGTGCGGTATCCAGCAGCGTGCCGGTGGAGAAGATCTTCTCCCTCGGATAGTCGTATTTTGTCATACAGTAATAGGTCAGCACGTCGACCGGATTGGTTACCTGAATCAGGATGGCATCGCGGGTATAGCGGGTGACGCCGTCCATGACCTGCGTGGTGACCTGCAGGTTCTTTTCCAGCAGCGCCATGCGGTCGTGTTTTTCGCCCGGACGGATGGACGGGCCGGCGGTGTTGATGATGATCTGTGCGTCGCGGCAGTCCTCATAGTCGCCCACGCGGATGGCGCAGCCCGCCGCATAGGAGAAGGCGAGCGTGTGGCTGGCGTCGAGCACCTCGCCCAGCGCCTGCTCGCGGTCGAGATTGACGAGCACGATTTCCTTCGCGAGATTCATGCCCAGCAGTGAATTGAGAATGGCGCTGCCCACATGTCCAGCACCGATGATTACGATTTTGCCCCGCTCAGTAGCCATAAATACTGCCTCCGTTATTCGTTTTTGGCGTAGTATGGACATATTTGTGCGGGAAATTTCCGCTTCGGCGCAAAAAAGAGTTGGAAAATTCTGCGCTGCTTGGTATACTGTACAGCATAGTTTTGTGATTTTAAGGAGGAGAAACTATGGGTTCTTCTTTTATTCCCGAGGGATATCAGCCGCACCTTTCCCTGTATCAGACGCAGAGCGCGATCAGCCTGATCAAGCGCGTGTTCCAGGATTCTCTGGCGCGCACGCTCAACCTCAAGCGTGTGTCTGCGCCGCTGTTCGTCGAGCCGACCTCCGGCCTGAATGACGACCTCAACGGCGTGGAGCGTCCGGTCAGCTTCGACGTGCCCTGCGCCAAGGCCGAGGCCGTCGTTGTGCATTCGCTGGCGAAGTGGAAGCGCATGGCGCTCTACCGCTACGATATCCTGCCGGGCAAGGGCATCTATACCGACATGAACGCCATCCGCCGCGATGAGAGCCTGGACAACCTGCACTCCATCTACGTTGACCAGTGGGACTGGGAAAAGGTGATCACCGAGGAAGGCCGCACGACGTACACCCTGCATGAGGCTGTGCGCAACATCGTAAACAGCATCTGCGATACGCAGCTGACCGTGCGCGGCAAGTATCCCCAGCTGTGCGATACCCCGCTGCTGAATCGCAATGTGACCTTCGTTACTGCGCAGGAGCTGGAATACCTCTATCCGGACAAGACGCCCAAGGAGCGCGAGAATATCTTCACGAAAAAGCACGGCACCGTATTTATTCAGGGCATCGGCGGCGTGATGGAGAGCGGCCAAAGACACGACGGCCGCGCGCCGGACTACGACGACTGGGAGATGAACGGCGACATTCTCTTCTGGCATCCGGTGCTGGAGTGCGCGATGGAGATTTCCTCCATGGGCATCCGCGTCAGCCCCGAGTCTCTGGACCGCCAGCTGACCCTTTCCGGCTGCGACGACCGCCGCAGCCTGCCCTTCCACAGCCTGCTGCTGGCGGGCAAGCTGCCCCTGGCCATGGGCGGCGGCATTGGCCAGTCGAGACTTTGCATGCTGCTGCTGGGCAAGGCGCACATTGGCGAGGTGCAGTCCTCCATCTGGGACGAGGAAACCCACCGCGTATTCAAGGAAGCGGGCATCACGCTGCTGTAAATCGAATCAGACCTTCCCGGCAAGGGAAGGTTCTTTCTTTCTGAAGAAATTGCGCCAGTCAGTCATCCGCGCATGGACATGGCGCGTACCCTTGAGTAAAATGGGTGTATCTGAATGGACGGAGAGGAAGGGACCATGGAAGAGCAGATTCGCGAAGAGAGCGAAGGCCTTTCGCTGATCAAGAAAGGAAAAAAGGGCCTGTTGACGGCTGTGTTCAGCCGCCTGGGCATTATTGTGCTGCTGTTTGTCGTTCAGCTGCTGGTGCTTATTGCGGCCGTCAGGTGGTTTACGCGGTTTTTGCCCCACTTGCTGGGCTTGTCGGTGCTCATCGATGCGCTGATGGTGCCAATTATTTTGAATAGCCGTCTGGATCCCACGGCGAAAATTACCTGGCTGATGGTGATTCTGGTGATGCCCATCTTCGGTCCGCTGCTCTACGCCTACACGCGAAGCGACATCGGCCACCGTGCGCTGCGCGAGCGCATCCGGCAGATGACCGTGCAGAACCAGCGCCGCATCCGGCAGGAGCCGCAGGTGCTGCGTGAGTTGGAGAAGGAAAATCCGGGCGCGGCTGCGCTGACGCGCTATATGCGCCGAAGCGGCTGCTATCCGGCGTTTGACAGGACGGACGTGACATATTTTCCGCTGGGCGAAGAAAAGTTCGCCGCGATGCTGGAGGAACTGGAGAAAGCACAGCGGTTTATTTTTCTGGAGTATTTCATCGTTGACGAGGGCGTAATGTGGGGCCGCGTGCTGGAAATTCTGGCGCGCAAGGCGAAGGCCGGCGTCGAAGTACGCATGATGTACGACGGCACGAATGAGTTTTCCACGCTGCCGCACGATTATCCCAAAAAGCTGCGGAAGCTGGGCATTCAGTGCCGGGTATTTGCGCCGCTGACGCCGTTTCTTTCCACGCATTACAACTATCGCGATCATCGCAAGATTCTGGTGATCGACGGGCACACGGCGTTTACCGGCGGCGTGAACCTTGCGGACAACTACATCAACCGCAGGATCAAGTACGGCCACTGGAAGGACACGGCGGTCATGATCAAGGGCGAAGCGGTACGCAGCTTTACGCTCATGTTTCTGCAGATGTGGCATATCCGCGATCTGAAGGCTGCGCATGTGCAGTATGAACGCTATCTTTCCGCACCGACGCTGGCCAATAAGCAGGCGAGGGGCTTTGTCATTCCCTACGGCGATTGTCCGCTGGACGAGGATAAGCTCGGCGAGCGCGTGTATCTGGATATCCTCAATCATGCGCGGCACTATGTGCACATCATGACGCCGTATCTGATTCTGGACAGCGAGATGGAGAATGCGCTGTGCTATGCGGCGCAGCGCGGCGTGGATGTGCGCATTATCATGCCCGGCGTACCGGACAAAGAGATGCCCTATGCGCTGGCCAAGACGTACTATCCCGCGCTGATGGACGCGGGCGTGCGCATCTACGAATATACGCCGGGCTTTGTGCATGCGAAGATATTCGTTGCAGATGACGACACGGCGGTGGTGGGGACGATCAATCTGGATTACAGGAGCCTGTATCATCACTTTGAGTGTGCGGCGTATATGTACAAGACGGACTGCATTGCGGATATTGAAAAGGACTTTCACAATACCCTGCGCTTTTGCCAGCGCATGACCCCTGAGCGGCTGAAGATGGAGCCGCTCAGGCGAAGGATCCTCGGTCCGGCGCTCAAGGTGATTGCGCCGCTGTTGTAAGCAAACAAGCCTTCCCGGCGGAGGAAGGCTTGTTTTTCTGATGAATGTTTAGCAAAACTAAACTGCCGTTTTTCGATCATCAAACTTTTTATTGACAGCAGGAGTAACCTATCATATAATCAGACTACTTGACAGGAATGGATGGATGAAGCGATGTCTGAGGTACTGCTTTCATTAAAACATATTTCCAAAAATTTCGGCGAGGGCGACGTTCTGTCGGACGTATCTCTGGATGTGCGCAGGGGCGAATTTGTGACCCTGCTGGGCGCTTCCGGCTGCGGCAAGACGACGCTTCTGCGCATCGTATCGGGCTTGGAAACGCCGGATACGGGCGAGGTCATTCTCAATGGACAGAACATGACCGACCTGCCGCCGGAAAGCCGTCCGGTGAATACGGTCTTTCAGAGCTATGCGCTCTTCCCGCATATGAACGTGGAGAAGAACGTGGCCTACGGCCTGCGCGTGCGCAAGATGGACAAGGCTGCCCAGGCTGCGCGCGTCAGGGAAATGCTGGAACTGGTGCAGATGGAAGGCTATGCCAAGCGCATGCCGGCGCAGCTTTCCGGCGGACAGCGGCAGCGCATCGCCATTGCCCGCGCGCTTGCGCCCCAGCCGCAGCTGCTGCTGCTGGATGAGCCGCTGGGCGCGCTGGATCTTCAGCTGCGCCGCCAGATGCAGGTGGAGCTCAAGCGCCTGCAGAAAAAGCTGGGCATCACCTTCATCTATATCACGCACGATCAGGAAGAAGCGATCAACATGTCCGATCGCATCGCTGTGATGAACGGCGGCGGCTTTGAGCAGCTGGGCACGCCGGAGGAGATTTATGACAGGCCCAGGACGCGCTATGTGGCGCAGTTCATCGGCCGCTCGACGATCCTCACGGGCAAGGTGAAATGCGCCAATGGCTACAGCGCCGTGATCGAAAACGAAAATGGAAGCTTCACCGTGGACAGCGCGCATGCCGAGCTGCGCGAAGGCGAAATCTGCGATGTATGCGTGCGCACGGAGCGCATGCGCCAGAGCAAAACGCCGGTGGAGGGATTCAATCTTCCGGCACAAGTGCGCGAGGCGCGCTATGCCGGCGGCAGTGTGCTCACCTATGTGACGCTGCGCGACGGTACGGAGGTCGTCGCCGAGGGTATCGAGCGCATGAGTGACGCGCCAAATGCCGGCGATACGGTGTATATGCACTGGAATCCGGCGCAGGCTGCGGTCATTGGGGGTGCGTCTCATGGCGCGTAAGAGCAGCCTGCGGGCGGCCGATGCGCGGCGCAATGCGCTGTTCGTGCTGCCGATGACGGTGTTTGCCGTGCTGCTGGTGGCGCTGCCGCTGATCTATGTGCTGGGCACGTCGCTGGTGGAAAGCGGACAGGATTTTTCCTTCGGTGCGGCGTTTACGCTGGATAACTATAAAAGCCTGCTGCGCACGGATTATCTGCTGGTTTTCTATAACAGCCTCAAGCTCGCCTTTCTGACCACACTGGTCTGCTTTGCCGTTGGATATCCCTTCGGCTACTGCATGGCCAGGGCATCGAAGGGCTGGAAAGCGCTTTTGATGATGCTGGTCATCATTCCGTTCTGGACGAGCGCGCTGGTGCGTATATACGGCTGGAAGATCCTGCTGCAGGCCAACGGTCCGATCAACGGTATCCTCAAAAGTCTGGGCCTGATCGAAAAGAACATCAAGTTCCTGGGCTCCTATGGCTCGGTGTTGTTGGCAATGGTCTACTGCATGATCTCGTTCATGATTCTGCCGTGCCACAGTGCTGTGGACAAGATGGATTTTACGCTGGTGGAAGCTGCGCGCGATCTGGGCAGCAAGCCCTGGCGCGCGTTCCTGGACGTGACGCTGCCGCTGACGCTGCCGGGCATTCTCGCCGGCTGCGTGCTGGTGTTCGTGCCCAGCGTGGGCATCTTTTATCTGGCGGATATCATGGGCGGCGGATTGGTGCTGGTGGGCAATCTGATCCGTGATCAGCTGCTCAAGGTGCGCGACTGGAACACCGGCTCTGCGATGTCCATGGTGCTGATCTTCATCACCGCGGGCATCTACCTCGTCTACCGCAAGAGCGGCGGCGATGATCTGGGGGTGTTCTAAGTGGCGCATAAGAGAAGAAAAAAGAGAAAGATTTTCTCTCCCATTTATCTGACGCTTGTTCTGATCATCCTGTATCTGCCGATCCTGATGGTGGTCATCTACTCGTTTAATTCCGGCCGCACCATCGGCGCGTGGCAGGGATTTACGACGAGCTGGTATACCCGTCTGTTCAACAACGCGCTCATGGCGGATGCGCTCAAGAATTCTCTGATTCTTGCCGGACTGTCCGCAGGCTTTGCCGGCGTCATCGGCACGCTGGGCGCGATCGGCCTGGCGCATGGGCACATGAAGGGCGGCAATGCGATTGAATCCCTGGCAACGCTTCCGATGATGATCCCCGAGCTGGTGCTGGGCATGGCGTATCTGGCGCTGTTTACGGCCGTCGGCTTCAAGCTGGGCATGACGGCGCTGGTGCTCACGCATACGACCTTCTGCGTGCCGTATGTGTTTATCAACGTCAAATCTCGTCTGATCGGCATGGACCCGGCGATCGAGGAGGCTGCGCGCGATCTGGGCGCAAGCCCCCTGCGCGTGCTGCGCGATATCACGCTGCCGCTGATCATGCCGGCCGTGATTTCGGGCATGATGCTCGCCGTGGCGATGAGCATCGACGATGTGGTCATCTCGTTCTTTGTTACCAGCGCGGAGACGACAACCCTGCCGCTCAAGGTCTACACGGGCCTTCGCTCAGGCGGCACGCCGGAGATCAACGCGCTTTCCACGCTGATGCTCGGCGCGATCTTTGTGATCGTGGGCCTTTCCCAGCTGCTGCGCGCGCGCAGCGACAAGAAGCTATACGCATCAAAATAAGCGCAAGCTGTTTGATGACAAATAGAAAATTCCCCCCATAAGGAGAACGACAACATGAAAAAGATTTTCGCCCTGCTGCTGGCGCTCGTGATGATGAGCGCCTGCGCCGTCGCCGAAACCGTGAACCAGAAGGATGAAGCTGTGCTCAACATCTTCTCCTGGGAAGGCTACATCGATTATTCCACGGTGATCCAGCCCTTCGAAGAGGAAACCGGCATCAAGGTCAACTATGCGACCTTCGCCAGCAACGAGGAAATGTATGAGAAGCTCTCCGCCGTGGATGGCGGCGATTACGACATCATCCTCGCCAGCGACTACATCCTCAACACCACCCGCGAGGCGGGCCTGATGCAGAAGTTCGATCCGTCCATCGTGACCAACTTCGCAAACCTCAATCCGGACTTCACCTCCAAGTTCTTCGATCCGGACAACGAGTACGTGGTTCCGTATGTCAGCGGCATCCCGCTGATCGTGTATGATCCGTCCGT
>JAFQIF010000146.1 GCA_017397695.1 Clostridia bacterium | reverse complement strand
TCTTTGGCGATAGAAATCGTTGCCCAAGGACAATTCTTCTTTATACTCACGAAGTTTAGAGTATTCTTCTTTCGGCGGAGAGATAGTTTCGATATAGAAATTCACAATCTCAATACCGAAGCGTTCAAACTCTTCGCAAATCTCTACCCTACATGCCTCGGAGAGTTCCTTCAGATAAGGGGTGATTTCAAGGAAAGAAATGTTCTTACCCATCATGAAGCTGGAAAGAACCGTCTTTATTCTATTTGTCAGCATGCCGCTGAAATAGGCATGAATCGGTGCAAAATCACCTGTATTGCCATTGGGAATGGCACCATAAATCTCAGTAACTAACTGACGTGTATCGTTGATTCTGATTCCGTAAGTGCCATGTGATCTGATGGAAAGGATCATGCCATACTTAGGATCTTCCAAGGGGATAGGCTCAGCCGTTCCCCAACGCAGATCCAACCGAGACGTTTTATTCACATAATAAATCTCAGCAGAGAAGGGAGTCTTTCCTCCGAAAGGAAGATTGACCAACTTCTTCAGTATGGGAAGGTTACCCGTCTGCAGCGTGTGAGTTCCAGCACCAAACAGATCCAGTGCTTCGCCCCCTTTGAAGAAGAGCGCTTCCTGGCCTTGATTTACGATCAGCTGGGAGCCGACAACAAAAGATTCGCTAGGATATTTATAAAGCAACCACGGAGAACCATCTGGGGTTCCATCGTATTTAATTCGATCAATAATTGCCATACTGCCATCTCCTCACAACTCACTTGTGCAAACGACTATTCAATCTCCTCGTATACTTCACGCATGCATTCGGCACATGCGGAGTATAATAGTACTGCTGACCAGAATGTGCTTTTGCTCACCAGAAGAGAAGTATTCAACACATTCAGGTCGCAAAATAAGTGATTCTGCGGTAACAGAAAGGTGTAACTTTCCATGTTAAACAGTATCACTGATATTTTACAGCTTTTTGGTGTTTGAGTCAATGGATATCGACTCGGATTAACCTGAAAATAGCTACAAAAAGCAGAAAAACAAGGAAAAAAAGACCTGATCCGCTTTTGAGAAGGCGGATTTATTTACACAGTGTTACGATATAATCCGTACACGGTGTACGCTTTTATTCTGAGAGATTTGCTGCAGCAATTATCTTTGATAGGCCGGTAGGGGATAGACTACTCAGGTGTATTGAAGTAGTCTATTCTATAGAATGCCGTAGAATACTGCACATTGAAGGCATCTGAGCAGTATGGAAAACAGCAGAGATAATATCCGCTTGTTCTTCATTCCGCCATATACGCCGGAAATGAACCCCATAGAACAAATCTGGAAGGAAATACGGCTCCGAGGTTTTCGGAATCAAGTATTTCCTTCCTTGAATAAGGTTGTAGATAGGCTCAGCGAAGCGATACGCAATCTATCCGCAGAAACTATCCAATCCATTTCTGGTCGGCAGTGGATCATTAGCTGTTTTGATTAGAAATTAGTATAAGACGGAAAGATCAAGAGAAAAATGCATTTCTAAACTTTGAAAAATCCTAAAATACGGAATTTTATGAAGAAAAATGCGTGTAAATGAACGAATTGCACAAGATGGAACCGAATTCATACCAACAAGCGGCACGGAAGGCTATCTGGCGCTCTCTGCCGGGATCGCGACATGCCGACGGAGATGCTATGGACGGCATGCCATGCGGCGAAGAATGCCGCCGCAGCGACGCAGGTTCAGCGCGGTCAATGCCGCAGAAGAGATTGAAAGTTTCCTGTTTATGAATTAGAATATGGTTAAGGAAAAAAGAGAGCCTGCCTGACGGAAACGGCAGATCTCCGGCTGAACGAATGGAGAAGACTTCAGGAGGGATACGCATAAACAGAGCATGGTGGAAGGAAGCGGTCGTCTATCAGATCTATCCGCGCAGCTTCATGGACAGCAACGGCGACGGCATCGGCGATATCCGGGGCATCACCAGCCGGCTTGATTATCTCAGGGAGCTGGGCATCGACGTGATCTGGCTTTCCCCGGTGTACAAATCCCCGAATTACGACAACGGCTACGATATCAGCGATTATCAGGATATCATGGACGAATTCGGCACCATGGAGGACTTTGACGAGATGCTGGCGCAGGCGCATGCGCGCGGCATCCGGGTTGTCATGGATTTGGTGGTCAATCATACGTCCTTTGAGCACAAGTGGTTCATCGAGAGCCGAAAGAGCAAGGACAATCCCTACCGCGATTTCTACATCTGGCGCGATGCGAAGGAGGACGGCGGCCGGCCCAACAACTGGGGCGCATGGTTCGGCGGCCCGGCGTGGACGCTGGATGAGACGACCGGCCAGTACTACCTGCATCTGTTCACCCCGCAGCAGCCGGACCTCAACTGGGACAATCCGCAGGTTCGCGACGCGGTGTTTGAGATGATGACCTGGTGGTGCGAAAAGGGCATCGACGGCTTCCGCATGGATGTCATCAGCCTAATCTCGAAGGCGCCCGGCCTGCCGGACGGCGAAAAGGATCCCGGCGCGCTCTACGGCAAGCATGCGCCCTATACCACGCACGGCCCGCATGTGCACGAATACCTGAAGGAGATGAACCGCAGGGTGCTCTCCCAATACGATCTGCTGACCGTGGGCGAGACCGCTGGCGTCACCGTGGAGGAGGCGGCGAAATACGCCAATCTGGACGGCAGCGAGCTGGGCATGGTCTTCCAGTTTGAGCATGTGGAGGCGGAGCGCAAGTTCGGCAAGTGGACCGACGAGCCGGAGACGGTCGCGTTCGTCCGCGAGAACCTGTCCAAGTGGCAAGTCGATCTGGAGGGCAGGGCGTGGAATTCCCTGTTCCTGGACAACCACGACCAGCCGCGCGCCGTGTCGCACTTCGGCAACGACAGCGAGGAATTCCGCGAGGCCTCCGCGAAGATGCTGGCGACGATGCTGCACATGATGCAGGGCACGCCATACATCTATCAGGGACAGGAGCTGGGCATGACCAACTATCCGTTCACGGACGTGAGCGAGTTCCGCGATATCGAGAGCATCAACGCCTGCCATGAGTGGGTGAATTCCGGCCGGGCGAGCTACGAGGAATTCTGGCCGTGCCTGGTGTTCAAGAGCAGGGACAATGCCCGCACGCCGATGCAGTGGAACGACAGCGAGAACGCCGGCTTCACGACCGGAACGCCGTGGATCAACGTGAATCCGAATTATCAGACCATCAACGCAAAGGCGCAGATGAACGATCCGGATTCCGTGTTCAGCTACTACAAGAAGCTCATCGCCCTGCGCAAGCAGTATGAAATCATCACCTACGGAAGATATGACCTGATCCTTAAGGACGATCCGCAGATCTTTGCGTATACCCGTACGCTGGAGGGCGAGCAGCTGCTGTGCGTGTGCAATTACGCGGACAAGGCCGCCGCGTTTGAGCTGCCCGGGGCATTTGAGGGCGCGCAGTGCCTGATCGCCAACATGAAGCGCGAAAGCATCTCCGGCGCCATGACGCTTGCGCCGTATGAGTGCTTCGTGCTTCGCCGCACGAACGGATAAAAAAGCTGTATCAAGGAGGATCAAGGATGATTCGCTGTCATGCTCAGGAGCAGTCGTTTCATTTGACGACCAGGAACAGCAGCTATCTGCTGGCCATTTACAAGGGCGCCTATCCGATTCATCTGTATTGGGGCGCGCGTGTGTATGGCGACGATGCGCTGTGGTCGCTGGAGGCAGCCTACCGCCGCTTTGACCGCCTGCTTTCGCCCATGCCGGATGACGCGGAATTCTCCCTGGAATACCTGCCGCAGGAGTATCCCGCGTACGGTACGAGCGATTTCAGGCCCTGCGCCTATCAGATCCGGGATGAGCACGGAGACAGGATCAGCGATGCGCGCTATGTGGGTTACGAGATTCTGGAAGGAAAGCCGCCGATTCCCGGGCTGCCCGCCTGCTATGGCGAGCCGGGCGACCGTGTGCAGACGCTGATTATCCGCCTAAGGGATGAATGGCTTCATCTGGATATTCTGCTGTATTACGCCGTGCTGGAGGATTACGATGTGATCGCCCGGCACACGGAATTCCGATACGACGGAGAAGGCACGCTGTATCTGGAGAATGCGCTGTCCGTCAGCCTGGATACGCCCCGGGGCTATGATGAGATGCTTCAGCTCTGCGGCACGGCGCTGCGGGAAAAGTACATCGAGCGGCGAAAGCTGGGCAACGGCATCACGGCGGTTGAGAGCCTCAGGGGCATTTCTTCCCATCAGCAGTCGCCGTTCTGCGCGCTCCTTTCCAAGGGCGCGGGAGAGCATGCCGGCGATGTGTGGAGCGTGAGCCTCGTGTACAGTGGCAACTTCATTCTGCGCGCGGACTGCGACATGTATCATGCCGTCCGCCTGCAGGCGGGCATCCATCCGGATACCTTCTGCTGGCAGATGACGCGCGGCAGCAGCTTCCATACGCCGGAGGCGCTCCTCGTGTATTCGGGCGAGGGGCTCAACGGCATGAGCCAGCGGCTGCACCTCCTGCAGACCCAGCGCCTGGCGCGCGGGCCGTGGAGAGACCGGGAAAGGCCGGTGCTGCTCAACACCTGGGAGGCCTGCTATTTTGATTTTGACCACGACAGGATTGTGCAGCTGGCGCACGCGGCGAAGAAGGCGGGCATCGAGCTGCTGGTGATGGACGACGGCTGGTTCGGCCATCGGGACAACGCGTCGTCCTCGCTGGGCGACTGGTTTGAAAACCGGCGCAAGCTGCCCCGCGGCATCAAGGGCCTGGCGGAGGATGTGAACGCGCTGGGACTGAAGCTGGGCGTCTGGTTTGAGCCGGAGATGGTGTCCCCGGACAGCGAGCTGTACCGCACGCATCCGGACTGGTGCATTCATGTGCAGGGCAGAAAGCGCAGCACATGGCGCGACCAGCTGGTGCTGGATCTGTCCAGGGAGGACGTGTGCGCGTACATCATTGAGCGGCTGACCGCTGTGCTCTCCAGCGCAAACATCGAGTATGTGAAATGGGACAACAACCGGCGCATCACGCAGCCGGGCAGCGCGCTGCTGCCGCCGGAGCGCAAGGGCGAATTCTTCCATCGCTATGTGCTGGGCCTGTACCGCATTCTGGAGAAGGTCACCTCCCGGTTCCCGCATGTGCTGTTTGAAAACTGCGCCTCGGGCGGCGCACGCTTTGATCCCGGCATGATGCATTACTTCTCCCAGACCTGGGCGAGCGACAACACGGACGCGATTTCCCGGCTGAAGATCCAGTACGGCACGTCCATGCAGATGCCGCCGCTGTTCATCACCTCCCATATCTCCGCTTCGCCCAATCATCAGCTGGAGCGCGAATCGCCGCTTGCATTCAGGGAGCATGTGTGCATGCCCTTCAACATGGGCTACGAGCTGAACCTTCTGGCACTCAGCGAGGAGGAGCTTGCGCAAATTGCCTGCCAGACGCAGCGCTACAAGGCGATCCGGCGGCTGGTTCAGTTCGGGCGGTTCACCAGGCTTAATAGCCCGTTTGAGGGGAACTGCTGCAGCTGGCAGATCGCCTCGCCGGACGGAGGCGAGGTGCTGGTGTGGTTTTACAAGCCGTATGCGGCGGCGGAGGAGGCGTACATCCGCGTCTATCCCGTGGGGCTCGATCTGCATGCGGAATATGAGGATCTGGTCTCCGGCAGGCGCTATCACGGCTCGATGGCGATGCGCATGGGCATGACCATCGACTGGAGGAACGGCGATCATTTCAGCCAGATGTGGCATCTGGTGAAAAGATGAAAATATCCTCTGATAGAAACGAGCTATAAGCGCGAAGCGAAGAAGGGAGTCTGAGGGACTGTGTCCCTCAGGCAGGTTTGGGCGGCAGCCCAACGTATCCCCATATGGCGAAGCCATTCAGACAAAGCAGTCAGGGAGCGAAACGTTACCTGACGTGCTTAGCACATGGCTGTTGCTTTTTGAAAACAGTATGAGACGGACAATTCAAGAAACATGACGAAAGGATGAGGTCGCATGGATATCTGCTTTGAACGAAACGGCATATTCGTGGACATTGAGGTCTGTGGGGACGGCTTCGTCGCGCTGCACAACTGCTCCGATGCGCCGCGTGCGCGGGGAAAAGAGGCCATGTGGTATCCGATGGTGGAGCTGCAGGGCGCGGGCTACAACCACAACAACCACCATGGCAGCAAGCACTCGAGAACCGGTCCGGGCATGGCGCTGCGCTATGTGTCCCACAGCCTGAGAAAGAACGATCAGGGCGACCTGTTTGCGCTGGTGCAGCAGACGGAGGACGTCCGGGTGAAGACCTGCTGGCAGTTTTATGACGGCGTGAAGGCGCTGCGCGCGTGGAGCGAGGTGACAGGCATCGGCGAAAACCGCTTCCCGCTGGAGTACATCTCGTCCTTTGCGCTCACGGGCATCGGCCATGATCCGCTGGGCAGCGCCGGCGATTACCGCATGTCCCTGCCGCACAGCACCTGGTATGGCGAGTGCCAGTGGAAGACGCATTCGCTGCATGAGCTGGGCTATGACAAGGTGAATCAGTTCAGCGTCAAGCGCATTGTGCTGACGAGCACCGGCACATGGCCCTGCAGCGAGCATCTGCCCATGGGCTCCTTTGAGCAGGAGGACGGCGCGATGCTCTGGCAGATTGAGACCTCGGGCAGCTGGTGCTGGGAGGTCAGCGATCTGGGCGAGCAGCTCTATCTGCGCCTGAGCGGCCCGAGCTGGCAGGAGCATCATTTCCTCAAGCGCCTTGCCCCGGGCGAGACGTTTGTCAGCGTGCCGTGCGCCGTGGCCTTTGGCAGGGACTTTGAAGGCAGCGTGGGCGAGATGACCCGCTATCGCCGCTGCATCCGCAGGCCCAACCCGGACAATGCGCATCCCAACGTCATCTTCAACGATTATATGAACTGCCTGGACGGCGATCCGACGACGGCCAAGGAGCTCCCGCTGATCGACGCGGCGGCGGAGGCGGGCTGCAAATACTACTGCGTGGACGCCGGATGGTACGACGACGGCCCGTGGTGGGACGGCGTGGGCGAGTGGCTGCCGGCGAAGAAGCGCTTCCCGGGCGGCCTGAAGGAGGTGCTCGACTACATCCGCGAAAAGGGCATGATCCCGGGATTGTGGCTGGAGCTTGAGGTCATGGGCATCAACTGCCCGAAGGCGAAGAGGGTGCCGGACGACTGGTTCTTCCAGATCGAAGGCCGCCGCGTGATCGACGAGAGCCGCTATCAGCTGGACTTCCGCAATCCCGCGGTGCGCGCGCATGCCGACGAGGTGATCGACCGTCTGGTGATGGAATACGGCGTGGGCTATATCAAGATGGATTACAACATCAACGCCGGCGTGGGCACGCAGCTTGGCAGCGACAGCGCGGGCGAGGGCCTGCTTGCGCACACGCGCGCGTACCTCAAATGGCTGGACGACGTGTTCGCGCGCTATCCGGAGCTTGTCATCGAGAACTGCTCCTCCGGCGGCATGCGCATGGAGTATGCGCATCTGAGCCGTCACTCGATCCAGAGCGTCACCGATCAGACGGATTATGTCAAGATGGCGGCGATTGCGTGCAACTGCATGACGGCCTGCACGCCCGAGCAGGCGGCCATCTGGAGCTATCCCCTCAGAGATGGCGACGAGGAGGAGGTCGTCTTCAACATGGTTTCCGCGATGCTGCTGCGCATTCACCAGAGCGGCCATCTGGGCGAGCTCTCCCGGCCGAGGCTGGCGCTGGTGAAGGAGGGCATCGCGACCCACATGCAGATCGTGGACAAGCTCAAGGACGGCGTGCCCTTCTGGCCGATCGGCCTGGGCGCGTTCGGCGACAGCTTCCTGTGCGCGGGCGTGCGCTGCGGGGACGAGGCGTATCTTGCCGTGTGGCACACAAGCGACGCGGAGGAGACGCTGCGCGCGGACATGCGGGGCTATGCGCATGCGCAGGTGATCTACCCCAGGCAGATGCCGGCGCAGCTGAATGTATGCGACGGAGAACTGACGATTGTGCTCAGCGGCGTCAAGGCGAGGCTGCTGAGACTGTGGTCATGAGCCGGATTTGAGGTGTGCATATGAATACTGCGGATCGCGCGGCCATGCTCCGGGAAATTGACCGGGTGATTGAGCAGGGCCCATTCAAGGATACCTGGGAATCGCTGGCGCGCTGTCAGGTTCCCGACTGGTACCGTCAGGCGAAGTTTGGCATCTTTATCCACTGGGGCGTGTATTCGGTGCCGGCGTTCGGCAGCGAATGGTATCCCCGGAACATGTATATCAAGGGCACGCCGGAATACGCGCATCATTTGGCGCACTACGGCGCGCACAAGGACTTTGGCTACAAGGATTTCATTCCGATGTTCAGGGCGGAGAAATACGACGCCGAAAGCTGGGCGGCGCTGTTTGAGGAGGCGGGCGCGCGCTATGTGATACCGGTTGCGGAGCATCACGACGGATTCCAGATGTATGCCAGCGACCTGTCTGAATGGAATGCCGCTGAAAAGGGCCCCTGCCGCGATACGCTCGCGCAGCTCAAGGCAGCGCTTGAGAAACGCGGCATCTGCCTGGGCGTATCCTCGCATCGCATTGAGCACTGGTTCTTCATGGGCCACGGCAGGGCATTCGAGTCGGATATCCATGAGCCGCTCGCCTGCGGCGATCTATACTGGCCGGCGATGCCGGAGGCGGATCTGCACGATATCCACAGCAAGCCCGAGCCGAGCCGCGAATTCATGGAGGACTGGCTGCTCCGCTGCTGCGAGCTGGCGGACAGATACCGACCGCGGGTGTTCTACTTTGACTGGTGGATTCAGCACAGCGCGCTGCGGCCGTACCTGCGCAGGTTTGCCGCCTACTATTACAACCGGGCGCTGGATTGGGGGCAGGAGGTCGTCATCACCTACAAGCACGAGGCGTTCATGTTCGGGAGCGCGGTGCCGGATGTGGAGCGCGGCCAGTTTGCCGACATGAAGCCCTACTTCTGGCAGACGGATACGGCCATCGCGCGCAACAGCTGGTGCTATACGGAAGGAAACGACTACAAATCTGCGGCAAGCATTGTGCGCGATATGATCGACATCGTCAGCAAAAACGGCACGCTGCTGCTCAATGTCGGCCCGAAGGCCGACGGCACCATCGGCGAGGAAGACAGGAAGGTGCTTACGGACATCGGCGCATGGATGAGGGTCAACGGCGAGGCGATCTACGACACCCATGTGTGGCGCAAATTCGGCGAGGGGCCCACGCAGGTGCAGGAGGGCCAGTTTACGGACGGTGTGGACAAGGCGTTTACGCCGCAGGATATCCGCTTCACCATGGCGGGCGACAGGCTGTATGCGTCCGTGCTGGTCTGGCCTGAGGACGGGCATGTGCTGATTGCGTCGCTGGCGAAGGCCGATGCGTCGAAGCTGCCGGTGTTTGACGGCATCATTCGCGGCGTGAAGGTGCTGGGCCATGAGGGCGGCGTGCAGTGGTGTCGGGACGAGATGGGCCTGCATGTCTGGGGGCCGGACGTGCGCAGCGATATGCCGTGGTGATCCGCGTGCAGCTGGATTGAAGGACAATAAGAAAAGGGGTTCCCGAGCGGGAATCCCTTTTTGGTTGGACTGAAGAAAACCACCGGCTCAGCCGGTGGAGGTTAGAGCTTAAGCTATGAATAAAAATCCTCCGATGATACACTAGAAACGACCTGGCAGTCGAGAAAGTGAACAAAGGAGGATTTATCATTAAGAAAAATGACTATGAAAGCTTAACACATACAAAATGGAGGTGTCAATATCACATTGTATTGACACCGAAGTATCGTAGGCAAATAATCTATGGGAAGTATAAAACAGAAATTGGGAAAATACTCAGAACAATTTGCGAGAG
>JAFQIF010000145.1 GCA_017397695.1 Clostridia bacterium | reverse complement strand
CTGATGGAGGAGCTGGTAGAAGGAATGCTGGCCGTTCGTGCCGGGTTCGCCAAAGATCACGGGGCCAGTCTCGTACTCCACGGGCTCGCCGAAGCGGTTGACGCTCTTGCCGTTGGATTCCATATCCAGCTGCTGCAGGTGCGCCGGGAAGCGGCTCAGGGCCTGGGAATACGGAAGAACGGCGGTGTTCGGATAGCCGAGCACGTTGCGCTCATACACGCCGATCAGCGCGTCGAGCATCGCCGGGTTCTTGAGGAGGTCTTCGTTCTTGGCGAGCACATCAGCCTCGGCAGCGCCGGCGAGGAACTCAGCGAACACTTCCGGACCGAAGGCCAGGGACAGCACAGCGCCGCCCACGCCGGAGGTGGAAGAGTAGCGGCCGCCGATGTAATCGTCCATGAAGAACGCAGCAAGGGAATCGTCGCTCTTGGCCAGCGGAGAGGTTTCGCTGGTGACGGCGATCATATGCTTGGAGGCGTCCAGACCGGCCTTGGCGAGCGCATCCTTGACGAAAGACTCGTTGGTCAGGGTCTCCAGCGTGGTGCCGGACTTGGAGACCAGCACGAAGATGGAGTGCGGCAGATCGAGCTTGGAGAGCACGCCGGCGGCGTCGTCCGGATCAACGTTGGAGATGAACTCCGCCTTCATCTTGAGGGTGCCGTTGACCTTCGCCCAGTTCTCCATCGCCAGATACATCGCGCGCGGGCCCAGGTCGGAGCCGCCGATGCCGATCTGCACGACGGTGGTGAACTTCTCGCCCGCGGCGTTAGTGATCTCGCCCGCATGGACCTTATTCGCCAGCTCAGCGATCTTCTTCTGCTCGCCCGCATAGAATTCGCGCTTGTCCACGCCGTCGGCGACGACGGCATTGCCCAGCTGGCCGCGGCACATGTGGTGCAGTACGCGGCGCTTTTCGCCGGTGTTGATCACTTCGCCGTTGTAGAGTTCGGCAAACTTCTCGGTCAGCTGCGCTTCCTTGGCGAAGGCGGCCAGCAGAGCGAGGATCTGATCGTCCACAGGACGGGCGCCGTAGTTGAAATCGAGCTGCGCGCCCATGGGCACGGTGTAGCTCTTCACGCGCTGCGCGCCGGCTTCGCCGGACATCGCGCTCACGAGATCGACCTTCTTAGCCTTGAGCAGCTCCTGATAGGAAGCGAGGGTATCCATGTTCTTCCAGGCAACCATCGGAAATTCCTCCTTAAATTCTTCTTAGAGAATACGTCTGTACAGATATTCATACATGATAAAATTATACTCGCAATTCAGATGAATTTCAAGAAAATATGTATCGTTCCCGAAAAACTGCAAGATTTCTTCATTCAGCCGCGAAGAGAAGAAGGGAGTCTGAGGGACAATGTCCCTCAGGCAGGTTTTAGGGCGGCAGCCCTAACGTTCCCCGTTGCGCTTGACGCCAAAACACGCTATACTGTCAGAAGAATAATTGACCGAAAGAGGAGCGCCTGATATCATGCATGCAGCCGCGCTGAAGACGTTTTTTGATAGCGAAGGATTTGAATATCAGTATCACTGCGATGAGCCGCTGGGATCGTTTGTCACGGCGCGCGGCACGCATTTTGCGCTCTGGGCGCCGACGGCCCAGCGCGTTGTTCTTTACCTGCACCATAGCGGCCATGAGGGCTGGGCCTATGAAAGCCATGACCTTGCGCGCGGAGAGCGCGGGCTGTGGACATGGGATACGCCGGAGAATCTGGACGGCGTGTACTATGGCTACGATGTGATCGTGGACGGAGAAACACGCTTCATTGCCGATCCTTACGCCAGGGCCTGCGGCCTGAACGGCGTGCGCTCCATGGTCATCGACCTTGAGCGTACGAACCCGCCGCACTGGCAGCGCGACCGCGCGCCCAAGCGCCAGAGCGAGGATATCATCTGCGAAATCCACGTGAAGGATTTTTCCTGCGATGCATCCAGCGGCGTGCCGGAAATATATCGCGGCAAGTATAAGGCGCTCACGCTGGAAAACACCACAGTCGGTCTGATGGGCAGACGGCCGACGTGCCTTAAGTATCTCAAAAAGCAGGGATATACGCATGTGCAGCTCATGCCCGTGTATGACTATGGCTCAGTGGATGAGGCGGGCGACCCGGACGCGTTTAACTGGGGCTACGATCCGGTGAATTACAATGTGCCGGAGGGCTCATACTCGACCGATCCGTTCCATGGCGAGGTGCGCATCCGCGAGCTCAAGGAAGCCATTCAGGCCCTGCATAAAAACGGTCTGCGTGTGATCATGGACGTGGTGTATAACCATACGTATCATCTGGAGCGTTCGTGCCTGTTTGGCGCGGCACCGTGGTATTATTACCGGCAGCGCGACGACGGCAGCGCGTCAAACGGCTCCGGCTGCGGCAGCGAGATTGCCAGCGAGCGCAGCATGTGCGCCCGATATATCCTCGATTCCGTGCTCTACTGGGCGCAGGAATACCATATCGACGGCTTCCGGTTTGACCTGATGGGCGCGCTGGATACCGGCCTGATGAACAGGATCCGACGCGAGCTGGATGAGCGATACGGCGAAGGTGAAAAGCTCGTATTCGGCGAGCCGTGGAGCGGAGGCGCATGCGCGCCGCGCCCGGGCACACAGCTTGCGCATAAGGACAATCTGCATATGCTCCATCCCGAAATCGGTGCATTCTGCGATAACACGCGCGACGCCGTCAAGGGCGGCCTGAGCGATCCGCGCAGCAAGGGTTTTGTCTGCGGCGGTGAGTTCAACAGCGAGTGGCTGGCCAGCTGCGTGCGCGGCTGGTCGGGGAGAGAGCATGCGTACCATGCGTTTACCGCGCCCTCGCAGACAATCTCTTATCTCTCTTCGCACGACGACTGGACGCTCTGGGATAAGCTGGTGTACAGCATGCACGGCGACAGGCGCTTTGCGCCGCGGCGCGAGGATGTGCTCAGCGCCAATAAGCTGGCAGCGGCGATTCTCCTGTGCTGCCAGGGCAGGATTTTCATGCTTTCCGGCGAGGACTTTGGGCGCACAAAGCTGGGTGTGCGCAACAGCTATCGCTCCTCGCTTCGTGTGAACCGGCTGGACTGGAAGCGCGCTTCGCGTTTTCGCGAGCTGACGGAATATTATCGCGGGCTGATCGCGCTGCGGAAGACGCTGCCGGGTCTGTGCGATAAGCGCGAGCAGGCCAGAGACAGGATCACCGAGGTGGCTGGGCCTGAGCGCGGTACGGCTGCTATCAGGCTGGATAACCGCGGCAAGGGCAGCAAATACAGCGAGCTGATGATCCTGGTGAATACGACGCAGGAGCATTGCTCACTGGCGTTGCCGGAGGGCGTGTGGAACCTGCTTGTGGACGGAGAATCGAGCCTGCGCTGGAAGCGCCCGATTCCGGTTACAGGCGAGGCGGATATGGCGCCGGTATCGCTCATGTTGCTGGGCAGGCGATGAGTATTCAGCCCAATCTTGCGAAAATGCTTGCAAAATAGGCCGGGATGTACTATATTGATTGTATCTGACAAAGAAATGACGGACAGCAGTCTATAGGAGCGCCGCATGCGGCGTTTTCTATCGGAACGTATGGAAACGTTTCCGGCCCTGTTCGTACATGTACACAAATTGCGTCACCCTGTACGACTGGGGCGGCGGTAAAGGAGACTTACATATGAAACGTTCCGCTGGCGTTCTGCTGTCTGTGACGAGCCTGCCTTCCAAGTATGGTATCGGCTGCTTCTCTCAGGCTGCGTATGACTTTGTCGATTGGCTGGCCAAGGCCGGTCAGACTTACTGGCAGATCCTGCCGCTGGGCGCAACCAGCTACGGCGCGTCGAGCGATTCGCCGTATCAGGCGTTCTCGGCGTTTGCCGGAAACCCGTACTTCATCAGCCTCGAGGCGCTGGTGGAGGAGGGTGTGCTCCAACAGGAGGAGATCGACGCGGTTGATTTCGGCGATAATCCCGCCGATGTGGACTATACCGCGCTGCATGAGAATCGCTTCAAGCTCCTGCGTAAGGCGTATGAGCGCAGCGATATCAGCCGCAATCCGGAATACCAGAAGTTTGTGAGCGAAAATCACTGGTGGCTCAACGACTATGCGTTGTTCATGGCGGTGCATGAGTTCTTTGGCGGCGTGATCTGGACGGAGTGGCCGCGGGATATCCGCCTGCGCTGGGGCTATTCGATGGACTACTACCGCCGCGAGCTGTACTTCGATATCGAATTCCACATGTATATGCAGTTCCAGTTTGACAAGCAGTGGAAGAAGCTCAAGGCTTACGCCAACAGCAGGCATATCCAGATTGTGGGCGATATTCCGATCTATGTCTCTCCGGACGGCGCGGACGTCTGGTCCCATCCGGAGCTGTTCCAGCTGGACGAGAATAACCAGCCGACCGCGATTGCGGGCTGCCCGCCCGATGGCTTTGCTGCCGACGGCCAGGTTTGGGGCAATCCGCTCTACCGCTGGGATTATCACAAGGAGACAAAGTTCTCCTGGTGGGTCACCCGCATGTGGCACAGCTTCCAGCTCTATGACGTGGTGCGCATCGACCATTTCCGCGGCTTTGACGAGTACTTCTCCATCCCCTACGGCGCGAAGACGGCGCACGGCGGCCATTGGGAGAAGGGACCGGGTCTGGCGCTGTTTGCCCGGATCAAGGAGTGCCTGGGCGATAAGGCGGTGATCGCCGAGGATCTGGGCTACATGACCGACACCGTGCGCCAGCTGGTTAAGGATACCGGCTATCCGAACATGAAGGTGCTTGAGTTTGCATTCGATTCCCGCGACACCGGCGCGGCGAACGATTACCTGCCGCATAACTATGACCGCAACTGTGTCGTCTATACCGGCACGCATGACAACGAGACCATCGTCGGCTGGTTTGCGGGCATCAAGGAAGAGGAGCGCAAGATGGCGCGCGAGTATCTCTGCGATCCGTATACCCCGGAAAGCGAGATTCACAAGCCGTTCGTCAGCGTGGCGATGCTCAGCAAGGCGGATACCTGCATCATTCCGATTCAGGATTACATGGGCTTGGACAACAGCTGCCGCATGAACCAGCCCTCCACCGTGGGCAAGAACTGGCGCTGGCGCGTAAAGGCGGAGCAGATTACCGACGAATTGGCTGAAGAGCTGGCGAACCTGGCCAAGCGCTACGGCCGCATGAACTGGGCTGCTGCAGATCTGATCGAGAAGGAAGCGCTGGAAAAGAAGGCGCTCAAGGAAAAGCTCATCGCCGAGATTAAGGCGGAGCTTCAGCTTGAAAACGGGACTGCTGAAGAAGCATAAAATCAAGAGGCTGTGCGCGTGTACAGCCTCTTTTTAGGATGAAGGGAAGAGCATATGGATTTTCAGATTCTGAGCATTCAGGGCGCAATTCTGGCGCTTACGTTCTTTTTCAGCGGCATCATCGATGCCGTCTGCGGCGGCGGAGGCCTTCTGTCCATGCCCATGTACATGGCCATCGGTTTTCCGGCGCATGTGGTCACGGGTACGAATCAATGCTCCATCTTCTTTGGCGGCGCTACGTCGCTGCTGCGCTACGCGCGCGCAGGCAAGATTCACTGGCCGACGGCCTGGTTGGCAGGCCCGCTGGCGATCCTGGGCGCATTCCTGGGCGCGCGGCTGAATCTGATCATGCCGGAGCGGATTCTGGAGATCATCATGATCGTGCTGCTGCCGGTGGTGACGGCGGTAATTCTCGCTAAGCCGAATTTCGGCGCGGAGAATCGCGTGAGTGAACTGACGAAAAGACAATATGTGCTTGCCAGCCTGTTTATCGGTGTGGTAATCGGCGGTTATCAGGGCTTTTACGGCGCGGGCAGCGGCACGTTTTTCATGCTGGGCTTTGCGCTGCTGTGCAAGCTGGACCTGACGACGGCCTCAGGCAATACGAAGTTTGTGGCCTTCTGCGCGAATCTGGCGTCTGCGGCGACCTATGCGTTTTCCGGCGCGGTGGTTTGGCCGGCGGTATTGCTGGCGACGGTGACGAACGTGGCGGGCAGCTACCTGGGCGCAGGCATGGCGATGAAGAAGGGCGCCAGGCTGATCCGGCCGATGTTCCTGTTCGTGCTGGCGCTGCTGTTTGTGCGCCTGCTGTGGACGATGCTGTTTTGAGGTGATGCGCGATGAAGGCGATTGAGGTCGTGGCGGCGCTGATCTGGCGTGACGGCCGTTTTCTGGCCTGCCAGAGGCCGCCGGAGAAGGCGAGAGGCCTGCTCTGGGAGTTTGTCGGCGGCAAGGTGGAGCGCGGCGAGAGCGGGCCTGAGGCGCTTGTACGGGAATGCCGCGAGGAGCTGGATGTGACGCTGGAGGTACGCGATGCGTTTATGGATGTGACGCATGCCTATCCGGACCTGACGGTGCATCTGACGCTGTATGAGGCGGAGATCGCACAGGGCGAACCGAAAAAGCTGGAGCATCACGATATCCGCTGGATCACGCCGGGGGAGATGGATGCGCTGGCATTCTGTCCTGCGGATCAGGTGTTCCTGAACGAAATCAAGAAGAGATATCTTTAAGCTGCCAAAAAACAGAAAGGAGCCGGAACAGCGTTTCCGGCCCTTTTTTGTTTATCCAGCTCGCTTACAGGATGATCTCCGTTCCGGCGGGCATCGCCTGCAGATGCGTACCCATTCTCTCTTTAAGGAAACGGAACGCTGCTTCGCCTGTGCAATGTCCGCTGTAATACGTGCAGTTTTGCGCAAGCAAGGTGCTTGCTGCATGATCAAGAAACGCCGCGTCTTCGCCGCAGGGATCGAGTTTCATAAAATGGAATCCGCCCAGCAATACATCCGGCTCAAGCCAGCGTACAATATCCAGGATGCCCTTGTGCGAGCAGCCGCTGATGACGACCTGCTTACCGCCTTCGTCAATCGTGAGATACTGTTCGTGCGCGAAGCGATCCTGCAGGAATTCCTCGCCGCGGCGTACCGTCATGCCGCGCGCAGAGGCGGGGCAGCCGGAGGCGAGCGCATTGCATGTGCAAAGCCGCATGCCGCTGCCCAGGTCGTATGTATCATCGGTATAGACGATGCGGGGATGAGCCGTCAGGGCGGGATCGATGCCGATGTACTTGACTGTGCCGTTGTAGTGCGGCTCAGGCGCAAGGCGGTGCATGTAAACGGGGGCGTGATCGTTGATCTGCAGAAAATGCATCAGTCCGCCGCTGTGATCGTAGTGCCCGTGGGAGAGCACACAGAAATCGACTTGCGACAGATCCACGCCCAGCCGCTTTGCATTGACGGCAAAGGCATCTGTCTGTCCCGCGTCAAAGAGGATGTTCTTTCCGTTCGCCTCGATATACAGGCTCAGGCCATGCTCGGCGATGAACCCTTCATTCAGGGCGCTGTTTTCCATCAGCACGCGAATCAGCATATAAACCTCCGGATGACGTATTGATAAGCAGTTTCGGAGGGCCTTCTGCCCGAAAGAAACGGGTTTAACCGGCGCGAAGCGAAGCAGGGGACAATGCCCCTGTTACAGCACGATGTCGCCCGGGTTGTAGCCGTAGGGCAGCGGCTCTTCCTCCAGGAATGTAAAGCTTTCGTCGGAAAGCACAGGCAGGAACGCCTCAAACGGCATACGGGTGAATTCGCAGACGTAATCGCTGGAGCCGAAGCAGCCGCCTTCCTTGCCGCGCAGATTCAGTCCGCGGGCGAACTTGGTGTGGTTGGAACAGTCGTGTACGACAAGCGGCCATTTTTCTTCGGCTGCCATCTTCATGATCCTGAACGTGATCTCGCGGCTCCAGATGGGGGAGACATAGCCCAGGCGGCAGATGTACATGTTCTCGCCCTCGTAGTTGCCGATGTTGTTGGGATTGAGGTGAAGCTCCGCACAGTTGATGAAATCGAGTCCGGTGGCGAGGATCGCATCCTTTTTCTTCATGAATCCTTCGTAGAGTTCAGGCGTCATCGGGGTTTCAATGCCCACGTAAGGAATGTACTTCTTCGCGATGCGGATATTCTCAATCACCTTGTCGTGGCAATTGCTCGCACCAAGATTGAAGCGAAGCTCGTCCAGGCCCGCTTCGCCGAGCGCTTTAAGGTTCTCCTCCGTGCACAGCAGGCCGTTGGTGTACATGTGCTGATGGATGCCCGCATCGGCAAACTTGCGGATGACGCCGTAGTACTTCTCGATCTCCATGAACGGCTCGAGATACACATACGAAATACCGGTGGGCTTATTCTGAATGGAGAGCAGCAGATCCAGATCCTTCTCGTAGAACTTTGTGCCGCCGATCTGCCACATGCCCTCTCCGATGGGCGGGATGTGGTCCAGTTCGCCGTAGTTGTAGCAGAATTTACACTGAACGTTGCACTTGTTCGTCTTGCGGATGGCGGAAAGGCCGGTGCCGGTCAGGCAGGAACGGCAGCCCTTCGAAAACCTGCTTTCGTCGCCCACAAAATACGTGCGCCCGCCCAGCGTCTTGAGCCCCGGAATCTCGCTCATCAGCTTCTCGTTCCTTGCGTCAACCGCAGCCTCGATCTGCGCAAATGTCGCCAGAGCAATCTCCTGCTGATTGGTGAGCAGCTCCTCGTCCTCGGGCAGCATCGCAAAGAACTCGAACCACATCAGCGCGTCCTTCTTGGAAATCTTCATCTATGTCATCCTCCTGAATACGGATCTATGCGTATGCTTCAGTATAGCACGAAAACAGCCGCCGGGCAATTGGAGATCGAGGGATGCTTGGGGACGCTGGATACATGATCACCAGCTCCCCTATTACGCTTCGTGCCTGATTAAAAGAAGCGAGACAATAATAATGGACGCAGGGTATTTCCTGCGTCCGAATTCTTATGATACTTGATTAAAGCCGCCGCGAAGCGAAGAAGGGAGTCTGAGGGAAAATCCCTCAGGCGGGTCTGGGCGGCAGCCCAGCGTCCCCAAGCGTTATCCCATGCTCGCAATCGCCTTCTTAAACTGCCTGCCAAAGAGCACAGCGGTGAACGTGACGGCGAGGAAATCGGCGATGGGTTCGGCGAGATAGACGCCCATGGTCTTGTCCGGCGAGAAGAGGGGGACCAGATAGATCAGCGGCAGGAGCAGAACGAACTTGCGCATGACGGCGACGATGATCGAGGATTTGGCATAGCCGATGGCGACAAAGGTCATCTGGCAGGCGATCTGGATGCCGAACATGAACAGCACGCCGCAATAGATGCGCAGCGCCGTCGCGGAGAAAGCGAGCAGCTCCGGTTCGCTGGTAAAGATCGCGGCGAAGGCCTGCGGGAAGAGCTGAATGAGCGACCAGAGAGAAACGGAATAGACGAGGCTGGCCGTGAGCAGAAGGCGAAACGTCTGCTTCACACGGATAGCATTGCGCGCGCCATAGTTGAAGCTGGTGATCGGCTGCGCGCCCTGGGCAAGGCCCTGAAGCGGAAGCATGGCGAACTGCATCACGCTGGTGAGAATCGTCATTGCGCCGACGGCCACATCGCCGCCATAGCGCAGCAGGGACGAATTAAAGCACACGGAGATGACGCTCTCGCTGGACTGCATGATGAACGGCGCGGCGCCCAGCGCAATGCAGGGGAGAACGATTTCCTTTTTGACGCGCAGGTTTTCGCGCCTGATGCGGATGGTGGATTTTCTGGAGCACAGGAACGACACGACCCATACGCAGGAAACACCTTGGGAGATGATCGTTGCCAGCGCTGCGCCGCGCACGCCCAGATTCAGCGCAAAGATGAACAGCGGATCCAGCACGATATTGAGCACCGCGCCGATGAGCACGGTAAGCATGCCCTTGCGAGCAAAGCCCTGCGCGGTAATGTAGGCGTTCATGGAGAGCGTCAGCTGTACAAAGGCTGTACCCAGCGCGTAAATGCTCATATAATCCGCCGCATAGCCGATTGTGTTTTCACTCGCGCCAAAGGCCATGAGCATGGGCTTGGCAAAGAGTACAAGCAGTGCGGTTATGATCAGGGAGACGATGGCCTGCAGCGTGAAGCAGCCGCCCAGCGTACGCTCCGCCGCATCCGGATCGCCCTTGCCCATGAAGATCGACGCGCGGGGCGCGCCGCCTGCGCCGATGAGCGCGGCAAAGGCGGAGACGAACATGATGATCGGCATGCATACGCCCACGCCCGTGAGCGCCAGATTGCCGGAACCCGGCATGTGGCCGATGTAGATGCGGTCAACGATATTGTAGAGCATATTGATCAGCTGCGCGGCGACCGTGGGCACGGACAGACGCACCAGCAGCTTTCCTACCGGCTCCGTGCCGAGAAAAGCATTGTTGTTTTTCTGCATATGCAGCCTTCTTTCTCAGAAACAGTATATTTGATCTTATCGCGCACAGGTACGTTTGTCAAGCGGAAAGGAGACGGGGTCAGACGTTGAAAAGCAGGGCAGAGTGTGCGATAATACTGTGGAAAAGGAGGGGATGCTGTGGATAATCTGGCTGCGCTTCAGGCGATGATGGACAGCGCGAAGCGCATTGCGTTCTTCGGCGGCGCAGGCGTGAGCACAGCGTCGGGTATCCCGGATTTTACCGGCGATCACGGATTATACCGGCGCGAGTACGGCGATCTTACGCCGGAGATGATGCTCAGCCGGTCGTTTTTTGATCTCCATCCCGACAGGTTCTATGCATTCTATCGCGCACACATGATTCATCCGGATGCGCAGCCCAACGGCGCGCATCGCTTTCTGGCCCGGCTGGAAAAGGCGGGAAGGCTCAGCGCCTTGATCACGCAGAACATTGACGGCCTGCACAAGGCGGCGGGCAATCGCTATGTTTACGAGCTGCATGGCAGCGTGCACGAGAACCATTGCATCGAATGCGGAAGGCTTTACGGGCTTGACCATATCCTGAGCACGCAGGGCGTGCCGAAGTGTGAATCCTGCGGGGGAATTGTGAAGCCCAGCGTCGTGCTCTACGGCGAGCCGCTGGATCACTATGTATCCACCGGCGCCTGCCGGGAAATCTCGCGCTGCGATCTGCTCATCGTCGCCGGCACGAGCCTGAGGGTGGAGCCGGCGGCGTCGATGCTTGCCTATTTCCGCGGCGGCAGCCGGAAGATGGTGGTGATCAACCGTAATGAAACGCAGGCGGACGAGAGGGCGTCGCTGGTCATCCGAAGCGATGTGGAAAAAGTACTGGGCGAAATGGACGCGACGGGCGTTTGAATCTTTGCAAAAGTATGATATGATAGAACCATCATTGATGTACAAAGGAGCATGCATATGGGTATCGTGGTCATTGGCGCGGCATTTGTGGATATCAAGGGTTTCCCGCAGGACAATTACATCCCCAACGGACGCAATGTGGGCCGTGTAGAATATATCCACGGCGGCGTGGCGCGCAACGTGGTAGAGGACATCGCCAACGTGGAACTGAGGCCGACGTATGTGGGCATCGTGGATGATACGCCCATGGGCGATGCTGTGATCCAGAAGCTGCGCAATCACAAGGTCAACTGCGACTACGTGATGACCATTCCGGATGGAATGGGCACGTGGCTGGCCGTGTTTGACAACAATGGCGACGTGGCAGGCTCTATCTCCAAGCGGCCGAACATGCTGCCCATCGTCGATCTGCTCAATGAAAAGGGCGACGAGATCTTCGCTGCGGCGGATTCTGTGGTGCTGGAGTGCGATCTGGACAAGGCGCTGGTGAAGAAGGTGCTCGAGCTGGCCAAGAAGCACGGCAAGAAGCTCTTTGCGCTGGTGTCCAACATGAGCCTGGCCGCCGAGCGCCGCGATCTGCTCAAGCAGTTTGACTGCTTCATCTGCAATAAGCAGGAAGCGGGTATGTTCTTCTTTGATGATTATACGAACAAGACCCGTGAGGAGATGCGCGACATCCTTGCGGAGAAGGTTGTGCAGGCGAAGATTCCGGCGATGGTCGTGACCCTCGGCGGCGACGGCGCGGTTTACGCCGATCTCAGCGGCACCAAGGGCCACTGCCCGGCGATCGAGGTGCAGGTAAAGGATACCACCGGCGCGGGCGACGCGTTCTGCGCAGGCGTGTCTATCGGTCTTACCTATGGCAAGACCCTGCCGGAGGCGATCGACATCGGCTCCCAGCTGGCGGCTTCCGTGATTACATCCAGCGAGAACGTATGTCCGCGCTTCCTGCCCAGAGAGCTGGGGATCGACATCGATGCGGCACACTGAGCAGCCAGTGGCTGCTGCCGCTGCGCTTTATCCTGCTTCTAAGGACATCATTTGCGCAGAGGACGCTGGGATATACGTAAGGATGAAAAAAGAGAGAGGTTTTTCCTCTCTCTTTTGCTTTACAGCACATCGTCTGCGATATACGTTGACAGGCGCTTGACGTCCACACCGCGTGCAAACTCAAAGCGTACCATGCCCAAACTGGAGATCCACAGGTGCAGTTCGCTGTCCAGATCGAGCACGCCTGCGGTTTCGATGGAAAAAGCCTGAACGCGCTTGTAGGGCAGGGAGGTGTAGTCCGTCTTCTTTCCGGTGATGCCCTGCACGTTGAACGTGATGACGCGCTTATTGGTGAAGACCACGCCGTCGCGCACACCTTTGAAGCAGGCGATCACCTGCTCGCCGGGGATGAGCATGCCCTCCACCTGTTGTGCGCCCTTGCGTGGATCGACCTCCATGAGCTTGAGATATTCTGCATTTTTGAAATCAATCATCGCGTATCCCTCCTGTTCGCTGATATTCATTGTAGGAGAGACAGGCGCGCCTGTCAACGCCTGCGCGCTCAATGATACAAAATCCGCGCCGAAAGCATCGTTTCGGCGCGGCAGCTTATTTCTGTCTGTAGGTTTCAAGGAATTTTGCCATGCGGCCCATGGCCTCGCGCAGTTCGCCCGCCTCGGGCAGCATCACCAGGCGGAAGTGGTTGTTATCCGGATAGTCGAAGCCGCTGCCCGGCACCACAAGGATGCGGGTGGCGTGCAGCAGATCCTGCGCGAACTTCCGGTCGTCGGTGATGTGAAACCGCTTCTGATCCAGCTTCGGGAAGAGATAGAACGCGGCGTTGTTCTTCACGTAGGAAAGGCCCTCGATCGTATCGAGCACCTCGCAGGTTGCCGCGCGCTGCTCGTAGATGCGCCCGCCGGGGCGAACCATGGCTTGCGGGGTTTCCATATCGGCAAGCGCCGCCGGAATCACCAGCTGAGCCAGCGCATTGGCGCACAGGCGCATGCTGGTCAGCTGCACGATGCCGCTGCGATATTCGATTCGCTGCTGGCGCGGGCCGCTGAGGACCATCCAGCCGCAGCGATAGCCGCACAGCGAGTGGGATTTCGAAAGGCCGTTCATCGTCACCACGATGAGGTCGGGCGCAAGAGACGCGGTGGATACATGATGAAGGCCATCCATCACCAGGCGATCATAGATCTCGTCGGAGAAGACGATCAGGTTGTGTACCCGGGCGACCTCGAGCATATCGTAGAGCACCTGCGTGTCGTAGAGCACGCCGGTGGGATTGTTGGGATTGATGATGACCAACGCGCGGGTACGGCTGGTGATCTTGCTGCGCAGGTCGTCCACGTCCGGATTCCAGCCGGACTGCTCATCGCAGCGGTAGTATACGGGCGTTGCGCCGCACAGGCGGATGGTGTTGGACCAGAGCGTGTAATTCGGCGTAGGGATGAGCACCTCGTCACCGGGATCGAGAAGCGGCAGCAGTGCGAAATTCACCACTTCGCTCACGCCGTTGCCGATGAATACATCCTCCGGCTCCACGTCTTCGATGCCCTTTTTGATGCAGTAATCGATGATGGCCTGCCGCGCAGCGGGCATGCCCTGAAAATCGCAGTAGGGAACGGCCTCGGCGGAGCGGCCTTCCAGTGCCGTGCGGATGCTTTCGGGCAGCGGGAAGCCGAAGGTGCCGGGATTGCCGGTGTTGAGCTTCATGACGTCGATACCCTGCTGCTGCATCTTCAGCGCCTCGCGGTAGAGCGGGCCGCGGATATCGGAATGCACATGTTCCATGCGGTCAGCGAGTTTGATCATATGTAAATACCTCGATGATATGAATAAAACCAGAATGAATCTATTGTATCATAAATGAAAGAAAATGCAAGTGTTTTGCAGGAAAACTTTCATATTGAATGTTGAAAGACTCAATCCTGCAAAATCAAAGAAAAAAAGACGCGTTACAGCGCCTTTTCATGTTCAATTTTGTCCAGCGTATCCAGCCGGATGTCTTCCCGCAGCCGGGTCAGGTAGCTGCTGAAGGCAGCCTTATCGCTTCCGTAGGTGAGATTGAGGTCGTACTCCAGAGGAAGCCATGTGTCGATGGGGCCTTCGTTGTGCTGAATGACGGCCTCCAGGCTGTCCAGCGCCTTGTAGATCCGGGCCTCGAGCGTCCGTCTTTCGTTCATCTCTGCGTAGAGCGCGCGCATATCGGCACAGACAGGTTCCGGCAGCGAATCCACCCATTGCGCAAGCAGTGCGTCTTCCTTTTCCTCGTCGGCTTTCGTCTTTTCAAACGTGGGAATATCACCGGTAAACGCTTCGCCCAGATCGTGGATCAGGCACATGTGCATGACCTTATCCATATCCACCTCGGGGAATTCGTCCCGCAGCAGATAGGCCATCAGCGCGATGCGCCAGCTGTGCTCGGCGACGCTCTCATGGCGGCGGGCGGAGGTATAGCTGTGGCGGGTCGCGTTTTTCAGGCGCTCCGCCACATGCAGGATATTCAGAAGTTCTTTCGGCTGCATACGTTCCTCCGTCAGGCTCAGCCCAGCCGGGCGGTCAGCTCGTCCATGGGCTTGCGCTTCTTGGCGCGCAGCGGATCGCCTTCCTTGGCGTAGCCCACGGTGATCACCAGGCGAACAGGATACTCGATGGCGCAAAGCGCGCGAATTTTGGCATCATCGAACCAGCCGAGGATGCAGGTGGACAGGCCCTGAGCCGTGGCTTCCGCGGTCAGATAGGCGCAGGCGATGCCGATATCAATGGAGCGGTAGTCGTTATTCTTGACCTTTGCGCCCGCACCGGCGGAGGCGACGTATGGCTTCTCGGAGATGACGATCATCACCGGGGCCTGGGTTGCGAATTTATTGAGCGCCGGGCCGCGAGTGGCTTCGGCGACGGCTTTCGCCAGCTCGCCCTGACAGACGGTAAAGTGATACGGCTGGCCATTGCAGGCGGAGGGGGCGAGTCGCGCTGACTCGAGCATCGCGTTCAGCTTTTCCGGCTCGACAGCGCGGCTTTCGTCGTAGCTGCGGCAGGACTGGCGGGCGTTGGCAATTTCAGTAAAGTTCATCTCTGCACCTCGATATGACGATTGTCTTTTAACGCGAACAGCATAGCATACTTTGCCGTCCGGCGCAAGGGCGGATCACAGATCCAGCTTCAGGTCGCCTTCCCTGATCCAGCCCATGCGGCGAAGGAGTCCGCAGAAGAGGACGCTCAGCAGCGCGGGCAGCACAAAGCAGACCAGAATAAGGCCGATCCAGTCCATGGCGGTGACGGCGGCCTTGCTGCCTGCCGCCACATCGGCGATCCAGCCGGTGTATACGCCGATCTGGCCGACAAAACCGCAGGTCCCCATGCCGGAGGAGACAGGCGCTCCGTTCATTTCAAGATGGAACAGGCAGGTGGCGATGGGACCGGTGATGGCGGATGCGAGCGTAGGCGGAATCCAGACTCTCGGGTTCTTTACGATGTTGGGCATCTGCAGCATGCTCGTACCCACACCCTGGGCGACAAGGCCGCCCCAGCCGTTTTCCTTGAAGCTCATCACAGCGAAGCCGACCATCTGTGCGCAGCAGCCCGCGACCGCCGCGCCGCCCGCCAGGCCGCACAGCCCGAAGGCTGCGCAGATCGCGGCGGAGGAGATGGGCAGCGTGAGCGCCATGCCGATGATGACCGAGACGATGACGCCCATGAAGAAGGGCTGCAGCTCCGTGGCCCACATGATGGCAAGGCCCACAGCACTGGCGGCGCGGCCGATGGGCGCGGCGATCACGGAGGCGAGCAGGCAGCCGCACAATATGGTGACGCAGGGCGTGACGAGAATATCCACCTTTGTCTCTTTGGATAACAGCTTGCCCAGCTCGGCGCTGAGGATCGTGACCAGATATACGGCCAGCGGACCGCCTGCTCCGGCGATGGCATTGGCGGCAAAACCGACGGGAATGAGCGAAAAGAGCACCAGCGGCGGGCAATGCAGCGCATAGCCGATGGCTGCTGCGATGCCCGGGCCGACCATCGCGCTGGCCAATCCGCCGACGGTATAGCTGCCGGCGAGCGGTTCGGTGAGCAGGCGGATGTGAAGCTGCTGGCCAAGGGTGTTGAGGATGGTACCTACCAGCAGCGTGCAGAAAAGGCCCTGCGCCATCGCGCCCAGTGCGTCAATGCCGTAGCGCTTGAAGGAGAGGACGACGTCTTTGCGGCAGAGGAAAGCCCTGCATTTTTCCATAGGGGATCGCTTCCTTTGCGTATGAATATAGGGAGATTATACTACCAGCGAGGCAGCTGTGCAAGGTTGCTGTGATAGATAAAAGCCCCTCCAGCAGGCCGGAGGGACAGAGCGTTAAGCGTGCGGATAATGCGGGCGCATCAGCATGCGCAGGGATTCAGCTCAATCAGATTGACCGAATGCGGCGCGAGTGCGATTTCGATCGAACCTTCGTGTGTGCTCAGGTCTGTTGTCGCGGTGGTCACGCCATTGTGATTCACGTCGTTATAGCTGTCCTTGCTCTCGCCGTTGATGGTGCGCAGGATGATCTGCGTTTTGCCGCTCAGCGGCAGCGTAATCGTATAGGGCTTATCCGGGTCTTTATTGACCGCGGCAACAGCCATGCCGCTCCTGTCCGAGAATGTGGTCGCCAGCAGATCGAGGCTGTCAATGGTGACGCTGTGGCCCTGCTTGTGCGTAACCGTCATCGTCGGCAGGGATTCCTGCGGCCACAGATCGACCACCGTGTCGCCCAGATGATTGACGTAGAGATCGAACACATGATACGTGCTGCGCAGCACAATGCCCTTATCATGGCTGTAGATGCAGCCGCGGGTGTTGAGGATGGGCGCAAAGTTGGCCATGCCGACGATGTCGCAGTGGCGGTGCATGGCATTGAGGAAGCAGGCGGTGAAGACGGCGTCTGCCATGGTGTAGGTGCTGTTGATGTCGTTTTTATCGCGCGGGGTCACGTAGCTGTCCTTGCCCACGCCCTGGCGGATGGTGTGCACATTGGGATGATGCCAGGAACGCAGGTTCCACTCGTCAAAGGCGATCTTGATCCGTCCATCCAGCTTGAGGGCGGCGAGCATGCCGCGCACCTCGTGCACGCTGTGGTCGATGCGGTCGGTAAAGGCCATGCATTGCTCGTATGCGGAGGGCGCATTCACCTCGGGCATCATATCCCAGTACTCATGGATGGAGATCCAGTCGATGTATTCGCCGCAGGTCTTGAGCAGATTCAGGTTCCAGCTCGGATCGGAGAGCGCGGCGGCGCTCAGTTCGGCAGTGGGATCGACATGGCGCATCATCTTCGCACTCTCGCGAACCAGCACGCCCCATTCCTCGGTTGTCTTCGCGCCGATTTCCCAGTGGCCATAGTTCTCGTTGCCGATGGACCAGTACTTGACGTTGTGCGGCGCGTCATAGCCGTTGGCGATGCGCCATTTGGCATACTTGCCCTCGGTTTCCAGGTTGCAGTATTCGACCCAGTCGCTCATCTCTTCGGCGGTGCCGGTGCCGGCGTTGGTGCAGATATAGGGCTCGCAGCCGAGCTTGCGGCAGAGCTTGACGTATTCGTCCGTGCCGAACGTGTTAGGGTCCTCCACGCGCCAGGCCTTGTCAAACATCGGATTGCGATTCGGGCCGACGGCGTCCTTCCAGTGATAGGCGGAGACGAAGCAGCCGCCCGGCCAGCGCAGGATCGGGACTTTGATTTTGCGCATGGCGTCGAGAATGTCCGTACGGAAGCCGTCTTCATCGGAAAGCGGATGACCTGGCTGATAGATGCCGTCATAAATCTGACGGTGGAAGTGCTCGATGAAATGCCCATACAGCAGCGGGGAACGCTGGCCGATGCGGCGCGCAGGATTGATCGAAACGGTGATGGACATAAGGCCGCCTCCTTGTGATTGCTGTATTCAGTATAGCAGATGAGCGGCGTAATTTCGAGAGGATCGGACGCAATGCATGAAGAATAATTACCGTTTGCGGCAATTGCTTGCGCCTGATAAAAAACACGCAAACCGGGTATGGCCTTTGGGCGGCGGATGGGCTATAATAGACATAGGCGAGAAAGAGGACAGGAGGCAGAACGACATGGTCACGCAGCAGGCGTTTACAAAGGCGCTGGGGCTGGAGGTTATTCATCCGGCAGAGAAGCGCAGCATGCAGATTGAGGTGGCCGATATCTGCCGGCCTGGCATTCAGTTTGCGGGATATTTCGATGTCTTTGCCCATGCGCGCCCGCAGGTCATCGGCCGAACGGAGATGGCCTACCTGATGAGCCTGTCTGAAGACGTGCGCAATGCGCGCCTGGAGCGGTATTTTTCCTATGATATTCCCTGTATCGTGATCGCGCGCGGCATGGAATGCCCGGATGTGCTGCTCATGCAGGCGCAGGCGCACTATGTGCCGATTTACCGCACGCAGGAGGAGACCAGTGTGTTTACCGCCCGGGCGATTGCGTACCTGTCCGAGGCGATGGCCCCGCGCGTCACGCAGCACGGCGTGCTGGTGGATGTATTCGGCGTGGGCGTGCTGATCACGGGCGAGAGCGGCGTGGGCAAGAGCGAATGTGCGCTGGAGCTGATCAAGCGCGGTCACCTGCTGGTGGCGGATGACGTGGTCGATATCGC
The DNA here is from genome assembly GCA_017397695.1 of Clostridia bacterium. The sequence goes on along the minus strand of JAFQIF010000145.1, from coordinate 1,600 downwards.
TCGCGTGGGCCACAAGCTGCGCGGCGAATCGCCGGAGATCGTGCGCGATTTTATGGAGCTGCGCGGTATCGGCATTGTGGATATCAAGCTGATCTTCGGCATCGGCGCGATCCTGCGCAAGAAGACGATCGACATGGTGATTCATCTGGAATTCTGGACGCCGGGCAAGGATTACGACCGCCTGGGCAACAAGGAAAACACGATGGATATTTTGGGCGTAAGCGTGCCGCTGACCAATGTGCCTGTGCGTTCAGGCCGCAATCTGGCGATGATCGTGGAGATCGCCGCGAGAAACTGGCGCCTCAAGAATGAGGGCTACAGCGCGGTCAGCGAGTTGGATAAACGCCTTGGCGCGATGTACGGTGTGAAGAATCCCGATGGGGATGAAGCATAAAGCGAAAAAACCTTTGGAAAGGATGAGTGTATATGTATTATATTGGTCTGGATGTGGGCGGCACCACGTTTAAAGCCGGCGTTGTCACCGAAGAAGGCAAGATCCTGCACAAGGACGCGATGCCCACCGGCATCGAGCGGCCGTATCAGGAGATCATTGCCGATATGGCGCTGCTGTGCAAAAAGGTCGCCGCGGACGCGGGTGTTGATATGGCCGATGTGAAGGCGATCGGCGTGGGCGTGCCCGGCCTGTTTGATAACAAGACCGGCCGCATTCCTTTCTGCACGAATCTGGGCTGGCACGATATTCCCTTCGTCGAGGAGATGAAGAAGCATCTGGATACGCCGGTTATTGGCGATAACGATGCGACTGTCGCGGGCCTTGCAGAGTCTGTTGCGGGCGTAAGCGCGGGCATTGACGACTGCGTGTTCCTCACGCTGGGCACGGGTGTCGGCGGCGGCATCATCATCGGCGGCAAGCCGTATTCCGGCGCGCACGGCTGCGGCAGTGAGATCGGCCACATGATGATCAAGATGGGCGGCGAACAGTGCACCTGCGGCAACTATGGCTGCTTTGAGCGCTATGCCAGCGCAACTGCGATCATCCGCGAGGCGCGCAAGGCTGTTGCGGATCATCCGGAAAGCAGCATGATGGAAGCCTGCGGCGGCGATCCGGAGAAGATCAACGCCAAGATCGTGATCGATGCTGCGAAAGCCGGCGATGCGACCGCGAAGGCTGCGTTCGATCAGTATGTTTACGGCCTGGCCGTGGGCATCATCAATATCATCAACCTGATTGACCCGGAGGTTATCGTGCTGGGCGGCGGCGTCAGCGCTGCGGGCGAGTTCCTGCTCAATGCGGTCCGTGAGGCCGTGAAGCCCATGGTCTTCTTCAAGACCCAGCCGTATGCGCGCATTGAGCTGGCGCAGCTGGGCAACGACGCGGGCATCATCGGCGCGGCCATGCTGGGACGGTAAGCGGAAAACGGGGAGACGTTGGGCTGCCGCCCAAACCCGCTCGGGGACATTGATCCGGGGAACTCGCATAGTCGCACAAGTGCTCCTTGCGATTCCCGACGCTCCGCCTGCCTGTTTCGGTCCGGGAACAGTAATGGTCGCTCAAGCGCTCCCTTACAGTTCCGATCTCCATCTCGCTGTTTCGCCCACCGGGCGCGCGAGATTCCGATCCCACTGGGCGCGGCAGGCT
>JAFQIF010000144.1 GCA_017397695.1 Clostridia bacterium | reverse complement strand
GATAAGGACCTGCAGGTTGCCATCTATGACCACACCATGACCGCGCCGATGGTCAAGGACGTTGCGCCGACCTTCGCCAACCCGAGCCAGACCGACATCGACGCTTACGCCGCTGCCGGCATGATTCAGGACGTCAACCTGGGCAACAACCAGCTCGTCTGGGGCGGCTTCCAGGAGGAGAATGCCAAGGATATCGCTGAGTATCTGCAGGGCAACCTCACCATCGAAGAAGTCCTCAAGGCTTCCGACGCGCGCCGCGACAACAGCAAGTAATCCTTATACCTATACGGCGGGCGGTTTTCCCCAAGGAGAGCCGCCCGCTTTCCCTCTATTCAGACATAAGCACTATTTCTGCTTTCATCCGCGCGAAGCGAAGAAGGGGTCTGGGGATTGCATCCCCAGACGGGGTTTGGGGCCTGTGGCCCCAACGTATCCTTTTCCATCATGCAATTTACTCAACTTTGGAGGCGAAAGCCATGCGCAAAATGAGCTCAAGCCTGCGCAAGCAGCAGCTGCAGTATCTTTCGTTGGTGCTGCCCGGCATGATCATCTTCACCATCGGACTGATCATTCCGATGTTTTTGTCGTTTTATTATTCGCTGACGAGCTGGAACGGCATGACGGTGGAAAAGCCGTTTATCGGCCTGGATAACTATGTCAAGCTCGTCTCCGATCCGTATGCCAGGAGCGCATGGTGGTTCACGATCCGCTTTACCATCTGGAACACGATTATCCAGAATGTGGCGGCCATTTTCATGGCTGTGGCGCTGGACAGCGGCATCAAGGGCCAGAAGATTATGCGCACGATCTTCTTCGTGCCGTGCCTCATCAGTGCGGTGGTTGTAGGCTTTGTCTGGCTGAAGCTCTACGGCAATGTGCTGCCGGCGCTCTTTAAGCTTGTGGGCCTCAAGTCCAGCCTGGCAATGCTGCTGGGTAAGGAAGAGACCGTGCTTACGGGCCTGCTCATTGCCAACAACTGGCAGTGGATCGGCTATTGGATGCTGATTTACCTCGCTGCGCTGCAGTCGATTCCGTCCGATCTCTACGAGGCGGCAAAGGTGGACGGCGCAAACGCCGTTCGCCAGTTCATCAATATCACGATCCCAATGCTCGCCCCGGCGCTGACGATCTGTATCGTCGGCATCACCACCGGCTCGCTCAAGGTGTATGACCTGCTCGTCGCCTCCACCAACGGCGGCCCGGGCCGCGCATCCACCTCGATCATCTATTACACGTATTCCACCGCGATCAACGGCAGGCAGTACGGCTATGGATCGGCGCTGACGATCTCCGTCGTCTTTGCACTGCTGCTGGTTGCCGTCCTTCAGGTGAAGGTGCTCAAGAAGAGGGAGGTGCAGATGTGATGAGCCGCAAGGTCAAAGAGCCCAAGATCAGGGAAAAGAAAAAGTTCACGCCTGCACTCTGGGCGACGCAGTTTGTCATGCTCGGCATGTCCGTGCTGTTTCTGGCGCCGCTGATGATCATCCTCAATTACTCCTTCAAGACGAAGAAGGAGCTTTACGTCGGCAATCCGCTGGCGCTGCCGCAGAGCCTGAACCTGACCAACTACGAAAATGCATACAAGAAGCTCAATCTGGAAGTGACGTTTTTCAATACGGCGATCTACACCGTGGTCTCTGTGCTGATTCTTGCGCTGCTTTGCGGCGCGGCGGCCTGGGCAATCGCGCGCAACAAGGGTAAGTTCTTCCAGTTTGCGTATCTGTATTTCATCGTCGGCATCCTCATCCCGGCGCAGGCGCTGTTCCTGCCGATCTATATTGTGGGCTATTCCACGGGTATGGTCAACACGCGCATCGGCGTCATCCTGATGTATGTGGCGACGAATATCTCCTTCGGCGTATTTCTGATGACGAGCTTTATGTCCACTGTGCCTGTGGAGCTGGAGGAGGCAGCCCGTATCGACGGCTGCTCGATCTACAGGACGTATTTTACCATCGTCTTCCCGCTGCTCAAGCCGGCGATGGCGACGCTGATCATCATGCAGTCCTTCCAGATCTGGAATGATTACCTGATGAGCAGCCTGTTTGTGAGCACGAACCGGCTCAAGACGCTGACTGTTGCGATACAGAGCCTGTTCTCTGCGCAGTCCAGCGACTATTCGACGGCGTTTGCCGCGATTGTCATTTCCGTTTTGCCCATCACGATTCTGTTTGTTTCCCTGCAGAAGTACTTCATCAAGGGTATGACCGTCGGCGCTGTGAAAGGATAATGGATTATGGATATCCAATTTGAAAGAAACGGCATCTATGTCGATATTGAGGTTTGCGAAAACGGCTTTGTCGCCCTGCATAACTGCTCTACAGCAGAGCGGCCACGCGGAGAGATCGCCAAATGGTACCCCTTGGTTGAACTTCAGGGCTCCGGCTATAACCATAACGACCACCACGCCAGCAAGCACACGCTCTGCGCGCCGGGCAGCGATCTTCGCTATGTCGGCCACAGCCTGACGCGAAACGAGCAGGGCGATCTGTTTGAAATTGTGCAGGCGACGGACGAGATCGAGGTAAAAACCTACTGGCAATTCTATGACGGCGTGAGGGTGCTGCGCGCCTGGAGCGAAGTGACCAATATCGGAAATGTCCGCTTCCCGCTGGAATATATCTCCTCCTTTGCGCTCACGGGTATCGGTCATGATGAGGGCGGCAGCAAGGGTCAGTATTCCATGGCGATCCCGCACAATACATGGTATGGGGAGTGTCAGTGGAAAACGAACACGCTGCATGAGCTGGGCTATGATGTGGTGAACAGCTTCTCCATGAAGCGCATTGCGCTCAGCTCCACCGGCACCTGGGCATGCAGCGAGCATCTGCCCATGGGTGCGTTTTTGCAGGCGGACGGCGCGATGCTCTGGCAGATCGAGACGTCCGGCAGCTGGTGCTGGGAGGTCAGTGATCTCAAGAATCAGCTCTATCTGCGTCTGAGCGGCCCAAGCTGGCAGGAGCATCAGTTCCTCAAGCGTCTGAATCCGGGTGAGACGTTTGTTTCCGTGCCCTGTGCGTTGACGTTTGGCCGTGGTTTTGAACAGAGCGTCTGCGAGATGACGACATACCGCCGCCGCATTCGCAGACCCAATGCGGACAACGAGCATCCCAGCGTCATCTTCAATGATTATATGAACTGCCTGTGGGGTGATCCGACGACGGAGAAGGAATTCCCGCTCATCGATGCTGCTGCCGAGGCAGGATGCCGGTATTACTGCATCGACTGCGGCTGGTACGACGAGGGCCCCTGGTGGGATGGCGTGGGCCGCTGGCTTCCGGCGAAGGGACGCTTCCCCGGCGGCATCAAAGAGGTGCTCGATTATATCCGTGCAAAGGGTATGATCCCGGGTCTGTGGCTGGAGATCGAGGTCATGGGTATTGAGTGTCCCATGGCGAAGGAAGTGCCGGATGACTGGTTCTTCCAGATCGAAGGACGCCGTGTGATCGACCACAGCCGCTATCAGCTGGACTTCCGCAATCCTGCCGTTGTCGCGCATGCCAATGAGGTTGTGGACCGGCTGGTGAAGGAATACGGCGTGGGCTATATCAAGATGGACTACAACATCAACGCCGGTGTGGGCACGCAGCTGAATACGGACACGGCGGGCACGGGCCTGCTGGAGCATACGCGCGCGTATCTCAAGTGGATCGACGACGTGTTTGTGCGCTATCCGGATCTGGTGATTGAAAATTGCTCCTCCGGCGGCATGCGTATGGAGTATTCGCATCTGAGCCGCCACTCCATCCAGAGCGTGACCGACCAGACAGACTACATCAAGATGGGCTGTATCGCCTGCAACTGCATGACTGCATGCACGCCGGAGCAAGCGGCCATCTGGAGCTATCCGCTGCGTGATGGCGACGAGGAAGAGGTCATCTTCAACATGGTGAATGCCATGTTGCTGCGTATCCATCAGAGCGGCCACCTGGCGGAGATCTCCAAGCCGAGGCTGGAACTGGTGCGCGAGGGTATTGCAACGCACATGGAGATTGTCGATAAGCTCAAAGACGGTTTGCCGTTCTGGCCGATCGGTCTGGGTGCATTTGGTGATCCGTTCCTGTGCGTGGGCATTCGCTGTGAAGGTGAAGCATATATGGCTGTATGGCATACGACTGCGGGTGAAGAAAGCATTTCTATTCCGATGCCAGGCTATAAGCATGCCGAAGTGATTTATCCGAAGGCTGCAGCGCCGTGCATTGACGTGGAAAACGAGATGCTGACGATTAGCCTTAATGGTGTGTGCGCCAGATTGCTGCGCCTTTGGTAATCTGCCAGAGATGGAAGAACGCGTTTGTACCTCATGCACTCACTTAATATCCTATCCGTCCCTTGTATCACAATTTACCTCTTTAGCCACAAACTCACCAAGTAGAAATGCTTGGTGAGTTCTTTTTTTGTGAAAAATAGATAAAACTACGCTTTTGCCGCCTTGCCTGAGGCGGCTTTTCTTGTTTTTTTCACATATCGTGTCACATGACTGATAAAATAACGTGCGTTTAGCCTTTGTGCTGTCTCACTTTTTTGACCGCTTGCCGTGTCACATTTCGTGTCACATCACGCTTCGCAGGATGTAAACATGCTGCGGGTAATTTCAAGGCTTTCCGGCATGGAAATCGTTCATTGTCGGAATTCATTTCAGAATGTAAACGAAATTGACGATCAATTTGCTGGATGCTATAATCTGAAACAGATATGTCAAACGGTTTTCTGCAGAGTGTTTTTCGGGAGGTCTCCATGATGATGACACGGCTTACAGATTCTATCTGGCGCTATCATGACGAAACGAACGCGACATCCTATCTGGTCGTAGGCAAAAAGCGGGCGGTGATGATCGATTGTGGCGGCGCGGGAAAGCCCGTCATGCCGCTGATTCGAGCAGTTACGGATTTGCCTGTGATTCTGCTGCTCACGCATGCGCATCCGGATCACTATGGTTCGGCTGCGGAATTTGATGAGGTCTGGCTGCATGAGGATGATGCGAAGGCACTGCCCGTATTTGAAGAGGCATTTGCTGTGATGGGTGTGAAGACGCTTGAGCGGAAAACGCTGCGAACTTTTGCCGACGGACATGTGTTTGATCTTGGCGGGGAGTCGCTCATCGCCTGCGCGCTGAAAGGACACACGCCTGGCTCGGCAGTGTTTGTCGATGAAGCGCAGCGATGTATCTTCAGCGGTGACGCTGTGGGCAGCGGAGATATCGTGCTCATGAGTGTGCCGCTGGCGTACAGCCTTTCTGCTTATCGTGATTCGCTGCATGCCTTTCTTGAAAAGAGTGCGCCATGGGCGGATTATACATGGTATGGCGGCCATTATCATCAGGCTGACAGGGGCGAGGGCATGCCGCCCAATACGCTCTGCCGCGCTCTGGTTGCAGACATGGTTGTCCTGTGCGATGCGCTGCTTGCCGGGCAGATGCAGGGGGAAAAGACGCACGAGATTTTTGCACCGAACGGCGAGGCGAGAAGAGCATACATGGGCCGCGCCGGAATTGTGTACTGTAATGAACAGGTGAAATAAGGCAGGAACGTCTGGCGCTTAGCCCGGGCAACGACAGAAAGCAAAATGCCACACGCTGGAATGTGTGGAAAAAGGAGGACGAAATGGCCAGTCTGCATATCAATTTCAGGTCTGATTGTCTGTCCAGGAGTGTACATCTGGTGGCTTTTCTGCCGGATTACAATGGCTGGAATGATTGTCAGCCGCCGTATCGTACGCTGTATTTTCTGCCGGGCTATTCCGGCGGCGGCCTGGAGACGGCACAGTTTACGAACTTTGCGTTGTACGCTGCGCTGTATGGCATTGCGATCATCCTCGTCGACGGTGAGAATTCATTCTATCTGGACGACGAGCAGCGCGGCGCGAAGTTCAGCCAGTACGTCGGACAGGAAATTGTGGAAGCGACGCGTGCGCTGCTTCCGCTTTCGTCAAGAAGGGAAGATACCTTCATCGGCGGTATCTCCATGGGCGGCTACGGTGCACTGATCAACGGTCTGCGCTATGCGGATACATTTGGTAAGATCGCCATGCTCTCTCCGGCGCTGGAGATGCATAGGCGTCAGCGTGAGAATCCCGAGCTGTGTCCGATTCCGCTGAGTGAGCTGGTGGCTACGGTTGGTGCGGAGGCCTCCTTTGAGGATACCTATAAGGACTATCTTTTTGCCAGCCGAAGGGCCATTGCAGAGGGAAAGCTGCCGGAGATTTTTCTGGGCTGCGGCAGCCGGGATGAACTGTCGATCGCTCCGAGCAGACGATATCGGGAAGCCATGGACAAGCTGGATCATCCGATTACCTACTTTGAGATGGATGGCCTGCATGATCATACATTCTGGAAGCAGGCGCTGACGCCGCTTTGCGAGTTCCTTACAGGAAAAGGAGGGAAGTAACATATGTATATCCGTGCGACGGTTAAGTCCCAAATGCTCATGCGTGCGACAGACGTGCATGTGTTCCTGCCTTTCCATGACGGCTATCCCGATACGAAGACGCCGTTTCCGACACTGTATTTTCTTCCGGGTTATACGGTCAATGCCGAAGAGATCATTATGTTCCTGCCGATGCGCATGATGAGCGCCAAGTATGGGGTTGCGATCGTCGTGCCCGATGGCGAAAACTCCTTCTATTCCGATCACCCTGAACGCGCGACGCTGCACGGCCGCTTTGTGGAGGAAGAATTGGTGCAGATCACCAGAAAGCTCTTCCCGCAGCTCTCTCATCAGAAAGAGGAAACGTTTATCGGCGGCATTTCCATGGGCGGTTACGGCGCTGCCGTGCATGGCCTGCATGGTCACGAGACGTTTTCAAGGATCATGATGCTCTCGCCCTCGATCGATGCAGATAAGCTTTTCGCCTCCGGAAACGATGGAAAAGACGGCGCTGTGCCCGGCTCCATTTTTGACAGCCTGCTCGGCGGCGAAGCGGGTTACAGGAATTCGTATATGAATCCGCGCAAGGCGATTGCCGATATGAAGGCGGCAGGTATTGAGATTCCGAAAATGTTTATGTGCTGCGGTGTTCAGGATTCGCTGGTGTACGATGCCTGCGCGAGTTTCAGAGATTATCTCAGGGATCAGAATGTACCTCTGACCTATATCGAAAGCGACGGCGTACACGATCTTCCCTATTGGGACGGACAGCTGGAAGACTGCTTTGCCTTCCTGAAAGAAGCATAAACAGAAAAAAGCATCAAACAGAAAAAAATCAATGAAAACAGGAGCGAACATGTCATGTTCGCTCCTGTTGGTTTTATATGGTTTTATTCAGATCAGGCCTTTTCCAGGGCGAGGGTCCTGGTGGTCAGGTCGCAGACCTCGGACGGTCCGAAGTACTGGATCGCACCCGGATAGACGAAGCAGGTCTCAACGGCCCACTCGTCGCGATGCGCGGCGAAGTACTGGAAGGGCTTGCCATCCAGCTCGACGAGCGCCTTGCGGATAACCGGCTTGTCCTCGCCGTTGCGGCGCTCGATGTTCATCATCTTGGTGATGGGCATGCCGCCGGCAACCCACTCCTCGGCCGGCTTGGACAGGTTGGACACCTTGGACAGGTAGCCGTTGCAGCCATACTGGATGAGCATGCAGGCGTTATAGCCCAGGGAGTAGCAGTAGTCCGCATCGAAGTTGGACGGGAAAGCGCAGCGGCCTTCATAGCCCAGGAAGTGATGCAGCGCAGAGAACTTGCCCTTGTAGGTGCCGGCAGCCTTGCGGGCAGCCAGGTTGTTCTTGACCATCTCGGAGAACAGCTTCTCGGACTCGATCAGGGAAACCTGAACGTTGCCGTGCGGGTCGCGCTCCAGGAACAGCTGCTGCTGAATGCTCTGCGGCAGCACAGCGAATACAGCCATGGCCTCCTTGGACAGGCCGTTCTCGATGAAGGCATACTTATCCGCCCAGGTCTCCAGCGCGTTGAACTGCGCGGTCTTCTCGCCGGCGAGCAGCTCGTTGATCTCCTTAATGAGCATGGAGAACTCCGGAACGAACTCGACAATGCCTTCCGGAATGATCGCGACGCCGAAGTTGTTGCCCTTCGCAGCGCGGGCAGCGACGGAATCGGCGATGTAGTCGGCAATCTGCGCCAGGGACATCTTCTTCGCCGCAACCTCTTCGCCGATCAGGCAGATGTTGGGCTGGGTCTGCAGCGCGCACTCCAGAGCGACATGGGAAGCAGAGCGGCCCATGACCTTGACAAAGTGCCAGTACTTCTTGGCAGAGTTGGCGTCGCGCTGAATGTTGCCGATGATCTCGCTGTAGGTCTTGGTGGCGGTGTCAAAGCCGAAGGAGCACTCGATGTCCTCGTTCTTCAGGTCGCCATCGATGGTCTTCGGGCAGCCGATGACCTGCACGCCGGTGTTGTGCGCAGCAAAGTACTCCGCCAGAACGCCGGCATTGGTGTTGGAATCGTCGCCGCCGATGATGACGACCGCGGTGATGCCGTGCTTCTTGCAGACCTCGGCGACCACGGCGAACTGCTCTTCGGTTTCCAGCTTGGTGCGGCCGGAGCCGATGATGTCGAAGCCGCCGGT
>JAFQIF010000143.1 GCA_017397695.1 Clostridia bacterium | reverse complement strand
CGCCGTCATCGGCGTATGGTCGATCCTGGGCTACAACATGATCCTGTTCCTTGGCGGTCTTCAGGAGATTCCGCATGATTACTACGAGGCTGCGGATATCGACGGCGCGACGGGCGTGCGCCAGTTCTTTGCCGTCACCATTCCGCTGCTGAGCCCGACGATCTTCTTCGTCCTGCAGACCCGTCTCATTGGCGCGCTGCAGGTATTCGATCTGCCGTTCATGGTCATGGATAACTCCAACCAGGCGCTGCCAAAGGTTCAGTCGGTGGTGTATGTGTTCTATCAGTACGCTTTCACCTACAACAACCGCGGCTACGGCGCGGCGATCGTGGTGAGCATGCTGGTGATCATCCTGGTTTTGACCAAGCTGCTGCAGAAGACCGAGAAGAAGTGGGTCTTCTACAATTAAGGAGGGATGAATATGGTCGATAGCTTTGTTATGAGACAACGCATCACGCAGGGCGTCATTCATATCATCCTGATCCTCGCTTCGATCACGATGATCGTCCCCTTTGCGTGGATGTTCCTGACGGCGTTCAAGACGCTGTCCGAATCCACCGCGATCAATCCGTTTGTGATCTTCCCGAGCAGCTGGAAGTTTGATAACTTCGTCACTGTCTGGAAGAGCTACAATTTCCTCTACCTGTACAAGAACACGCTGCTGATGATCTTCTTCCGCGTGGTTTGTGCAGTGCTGACGGCGACGATGGCAGGCTATGCCTTCGGCCGTCTGGAGTTTCCAGGCAAGAACTTCCTGTTCTCTCTGGTGCTCATTCAGATGATGGTGCCGGGACAGATCTTCATCATCCCGCAGTACATCATGGTTTCCAAGCTGAAGATGCTCAACACCGTTTTCGCGCTGGTCTTCCCCGGTATGGTTACGGCCTTTGGCACGCTGCTGCTCAAGCAGGCGTATCAGAGTCTGCCCAAGGATATGGAAGAGGCTGCGAATATCGACGGCTGCAGCATCGGTCAGCGCTTCCTGCTCATCATGGCGCCGCTGACCCGCAGCGCGATGGTATCGCTGGGCATCTTTACGGCGGTCTTTGCTTTCAAGGACCTGATGTGGCCGATGATCGTCTGCTCCAATTCCACGAGCACAACGCTCTCTGCCGGTCTTGCCAAGATGCAGGGCCAGTACGGCTCCAACTTCCCGGAGCTGATGGCGGCTGCGCTGATGGCCTGTCTGCCGATGATTATCATCTATCTCATTTTCCAGAAGCAGTTTATTGAGGGCATCGCCACTTCCGGCGGCAAGCTCTAAGCTGCCAACCAATTAGCCACCTCTCTTTGGGACAGGCTGACGGCGTTCAGCCGGCGGCCTGTCCCTATTTGACTTTGTCATTAACCTGCATTTTGCAGGATACATAAAGGCGGAGTACAGTATGAGTATTATTTATCGTGAGCAAGACAAAACCCTGACGCTGCATACGGCGCATACCACCTATCAGATGCAGATTGGCGGCCTTGGCCATCTGAAGCATCTGTATTACGGACGCCGCGTCGAACAGGCTTGTATGGAGGGGCTGTATCCTCCGATCAATCACGGTTTTTCCCCGGATTATTACGATTTCCGCGTTGAACGAGGCGTCTCGCCGGATCTGCTGCCCCAGGAATACACCGGCTGCAATACCGGCGATTTCCGGGTATCCACGATTGAGGTGCAGGCCGATAGCGGCGCGTATGGCGCAGACTTTGTTTATGAGAGCCACAGCATCTTGGACGATAAATATGCTGTAAGCGGCATGCCCAGCGCATTTTCAAAAGCGGATGAAGCGCAGACGCTGAGCGTTATTCTGCGTGATCCTGTGACTGGGCTGAAGCTTGAACTCCTCTATGGCGTGTATGAACAGCAGGACATCATCACCCGTGCTGCGCGCTTGACCAATGAAGGCGGTGAAAGCCTGACGCTTAAGCGTGCAATGACGCTGTGCCTGGATATGCCGTGCGGTCAGTGGGATCTGCTGCATTTCCATGGCCGCCATGAGATGGAGCGCCAGATGGAGCGTGTGCCGCTCACCAGCGGCATCCGCACGATCTCTACCCGCCGCGGCGCATCCAGCCATCATCACAATCCGTTTGTGATTCTCGCCGCACAGGATACGACCGAGACGCAGGGCGATTGCTTTGGCGTGATGCAGGTGTATTCCGGCAGCCATCGCACGGATATCGAGGTGGATTTCCGCGGAGAAACGCGTCTGGTTGCGGGTATCAATGATGAACTCTTTGCCTGGCAGCTCAATCCGGGTGAAACTTTCCATACGCCGGAAGCCATTCTTTCCTTTACGCATGAAGGTATCGGCGCGCTTTCACGCCGCTATCACGGTTTTATCCGTCATCATGTGATGCGCAGCAAGTATACCTTTGCGCCGCGGCCCGTGCTGATCAACAACTGGGAAGCGACGTATTTCGATTTCAACAGCGACAAGATTGAGGCCATCGCCAGGCAGGCTTCTGGGCTTGGCGTGGACATGATGGTGCTGGACGATGGCTGGTTCGGCAGCCGCGTGAAGGATGACAACGCGGGCCTTGGTGACTGGGTGGTGAACGAGGAAAAGCTGGGCGGACCGCTCAATGATCTGATTGCCCGCGTGCATTCGATGAATATGCGCTTTGGCATCTGGATTGAGCCGGAGATGGTCAACGAGGATTCGGATCTGTATCGTGCGCATCCGGATTGGGCCTTTGCACTGCCGGGCAGAAAGCCCGCAATGGGCCGCAATCAGATGGTGCTGGATCTTTCCCGCACGGAGGTGGTCGATTATCTGACAGAAAGCCTCACGCGTCTGCTGGCGGATCATCCCATCGACTACATCAAATGGGACATGAACCGCAACATCAGCGACGTTTACAGTCATGCAATCGCGCCGGATCGCCAGGGAGAGGTGCTCCATCGCTATATGGTGGGTTTGTATACGCTGCTTGAGCGCATCACCACGGCGTTCCCGGATGTGCTCTTTGAGGGCTG
>JAFQIF010000142.1 GCA_017397695.1 Clostridia bacterium | reverse complement strand
CATCGTTGTTCCTCCTTCCCTCGTAAGGTGTAGACATTAACGCTCTTGTCGGGCAGAAAGTCAAGTCAATTTTCAGGCCATACGAAGGCCCTTTCCACGCTGCTGCCTACGTGTCAGCGTGGCAATTTCAGTCGCCAGCGCATAGATGTCCTGCTCGTCACGGATGGTGAAGGTGTTGCCAGAGAGCGTGATATTGCTGCTCTGATTGTAGGTTTTATGGTTGGTGGTGGCGTTGTTGATGATTGCACCCTCGCGGGCCTCATCGGTGAGATAGCGGGCGGCGTTGCGGATGACCCGTGCCTGCTCCTTGCTCTCCTTCAGCACACCCTGACCGAAGCCGCGCATCGTCATCACACCAACTTCGTCCTCAAACACCTCAGAGGGACTGTGGATTTTGAGCTCGGATTTCGCTGCGTTGACGGCTGCACGGGCAGCAGAGCGCATGGCGGAGATTACGCCGGAGCGACCTGCGTTAATACCGGCCTTCAAACCGGCCATGGCATTCACGCCTGCGCTGCGAAGGGTGGTGGAAGTGAGGTTTGCATTGACTGCGCTTTTCACATTGGTCGCCACCGCACTGCCGGTCGTGCCCATGCTGTAACTGCTCATGGCATCTGCAATGCCCTGCATACCGGCTGTGCCATAAGCAGTCAGTAGCGTAGCCGGAAATGCAGCGGCGATGGCGGCTTCGATGCTCGTTGCCGCAGTTGCAGCGTCAGTAGAGAAATCATGCTCGCCCATGCCTGTGCCGACACCGGCAGCAACATAGTCACCCACGGGCTTTACGCGCTTAGAGGGCGAGTTGATTTGGAGCGCCTTGTTCAGCGCGGTTTCAAGGTTTGTGGCAACGGTCTCGGCATCACTGTCCCAGCCTGCCTCTGTCATGCCCTGTGCAACGCCTTCCAAAATGTGTGCGCCGGTTTCGGTGGTATCAAGTCCATTGAGGAAAGTGACAATAGCCTGCAGGTTGGCGATGTCCTCCTCGGACACCTGCTTGCCCTGCATGATAGCGGCGACCATTTCACCCACATAGGCAGAAAGCTCGGCAACCGTCTGGGAATTGAAGTCGTAGCGCATACTCTGATCCAGCACACCATGATTCGTGCTTTCACCGCGCAGGGCAGCCCAGAACTTCTGCCAGCCGTTATAGTCCAGCGTCTTGGTGTAGGAGTTGATGCGGTTGACAGCGGAGCCGATCAAGTCCATGGTGGTGGCAGGCATAATGCCCGCCCACATACCGGCGGCGGTCACGCCCAGCTTGTCAACCTCATCCACCAGCGGCGAGATGGCATCGATAGCCTCCTGCGTACCCGTGACCTGCGGAGAGATCAGAATATGCATCGTACCGTCCTCATCCATCGTAGCAATGGTGTCGGCGGTAATCGCGCCCTCCGGAACAGCGGTCACAGGGATTTCAATGCCGTCCTGCCAGTATTTAATTTTTCCATTGGCGTTTAGCGTAGCAAGATCATCCTCAGAAACCTCGCCCAGACGAACAGGAACTTCAACGCTCAGGCCGCTGTTCTCCTGAAAATCCTGATAGGTCAGGAACTCATAGCCGGTAATCTGTACCTTGGTGGTGAGAATCGGCGGGTTCAGGCCCTCTGCCTGCACATACTCGGTGATCTGTGCCACAACCTCTGCTTTCAGGGCTGTCTTGTCGCAGTTGGCAGCTTCCGCATAGGCTGTGACCATAGCATCCACCTGCGCATCGGACACCTTGCTCAGATCGACGTTTTCAGAAAGCAGATACTCCGTAACGATTGCAGCCACATCCGCAGGCGTAAGCGCCGTGGTGAGCGCGCCGCCATCGATTTCCTGATAGGCCATGACGAAAGCTGTCACGCCTTCTGGCGCAAGGCCGGAAATGTCCACACCCTGTTGCTCGGCATAGTTGGTGACATAGGCAACGATGTCGCTGGGCTTGAGCAGAGAAACGTCTGTGCCGGAGGCCAGCTCCTGATAGCCTGCCACAAAGCAGGTGGCGATCTCCGGCGTCAGCCCGGATACATCTGCGCCGGTAGTGACTTCTGCATACTTTTCAACATAGGCAATCACGCCCTGTGGCGTAAGCTGTGCTGTGTCCGCGCCTTCCGGGATTTCTGTATATCCCGAAACAAAGGCGTCGACCGTGGGCTGAATCTTCTGCGTTTCCTCATTTTCCTGATAGGATGCAATAATGGCGTCGGTGGTGATTGCGCCGGGATTGGCGGCGAACTCATCCCACCGCGCCTGTGCGCCGGTCATATCAAGATCGGTGGCAATTTTGAGAGCTTCCTCGGGAATAGCTTCGGAGAACATACTTGCCAGACCCGGAAGCTCCAGCTTATGGGTATCCAGATAATCCTGCACGGAAGCCAGCTGTTCCATGGCCCCTGACACATCGATCTCCGGGAACATGGCTTCGATCTCTGCTTCCGTCAGACCGCTGTCCAGAAGGGACTGGATCTGCGTGAGCAGTCCGATGTATTCGATCAGCGCACCTTCGTCCATGTTGGCAGTGATCTCGTTGAGGTCAGCCAGAAGACCGGGCTTGTCGGTTTCGGAAGCCATGCTGTACTCGCGCAGCTTCTGGTTGAGTGTGTCAATGTCCGCTGCCGCCTGCTGGATATCGTCTTGCTGCCAGACGGGCATCACAATAGAAGCCATTGTCTGCGCATACTCCAGCGCAGCGGCACGGCGGTTTTCGTTGTATTTGAGATTCAGTTCGTCCAGAGCCGCCTGACGCTCGGCGGCATCCTCAATCAGCATGATCAGGCCGTATTCCTTGTCATACTGTGCATCGATCTGCGCATTGATGGCAGCCATGCCCTCAGCGGCGGCAACCATTGCATTTTCGTAAACAGATACATCCGCATCGATCTTGCCACGGGCGTGTGCACGGGCGACCTCGGCTTCCACCTTCTGAGCGATGGTTTCAAAGCCATCCGTTTCAGCCGGAGTCAGATGATACTTGACAACGATCGCCTCGCGGGTATCGATCAGTTCCTGCAGTCGGATCTGATCATTCTCGGAGAAATAACCATTCTGCCGCTTTTTCAGGAGCCGTTCGATCTCCTGATCCAAGGCGTCCAGTTGTTCAATATCGCTCTGAAGCTGTGCCGACACAGAGGTATATCCGTTAGCGTCAGCGGTTTCTTTCAGTTCCGTCAGGGCTTCACGTGTGCTGGCGGTCAGGGTTTTGAAGGATTCCGTCCAATGTGAAACGATTTCATCTGTTTCCTTCTGACCGTCCGTCCATACGGCGATCAGCCCGGAGAGCCATTCCTGTGCGGTCTGCTGTTCATTGGTAAAGTCGCTTTCGGTCATGCCGAAGAAGGAAAGACCCTCGCTGCTCCCATAAAAGGTTTCAGCAGCGGTGTCCTTCCATTTTTCGGCGGTTTCAGTCATCCCTTCGAGGGCTTCGCGGGCCTGCTTTGCGCCGGACACATAATCCGCCAGCGCAACAGTACCGACGACAACAGCGGCGGCGACCGCCAGCCATACGGAGGGTGACTTGCCTAAGACGGACATAAAGCCTTTAAAGCCGCCGCCAGCCTTGCCGACAGACGTGGCAAACTTGCCGATGCCGCCGGTGACGGTGGATAGCCCCTTAGTCAGCTTGGACAGTGCCAGAAAGGCCGGGCCGATGGATGCTGCAAACGCCGCTGTCTGAATAATCTGCTTGCGTTCAACTTCGTCCATCTCCATGAACCTGTCCATCAGATCATCCACGCCATCGATCAGGCTGTGAATGGTGGGATTGAGATCATCGCCCAGCTGCTGTGCGAAAAGGACGGACTTGTTTTTCAGGTTGATGAGCTTGCTTTCCGTGGTGGCATAACGCTTCCCGGCTTCTTCTGCAAGGGCGGTGTTTTCTTCCCAAGCACGATTGGCTGTTGACTGTGCGGATGCAAAAAGCTCCGTCGCATTGACGGAGCGCAGGAGGGTATCGCGCAGGCGCACTTCGGAGATGCCGATTTCGTTCAGCACGGCAATGGCGCTCATGCCTTCGTCATCCATCTTCGCCAACCCTTCGATGAAGGACTGGAACACGGCGGCGGGATCAGCTTCCCACATCTGAACGAACTGCTGCTCGGTCATGCCGCAGATCGTAGAAAAGTCGGTCAGGGCTTCGCCGCCCGTTGCAGCAGCGACCTCCATCTTGATCATGGCCTTGGATAGCGCCGAGCCGCCCATCTGCGCTTCAATGCCCACGGAGGACAGCGCGGTGGCAAAGCCCAGAATCTGTGCTTCGCTCAAACCGATCTGCTTACCTGCACCAGCGAGACGCAGCGCCATTTCCATAATCGCGGACTCGGTGGTGGCGAAGTTGTTGCCCAGATCGACCAGCGTAGAACCGAGGTTTTCAAACAGCCCCTGATCCATGTCCATGATGTTGGCAAACTTCGCCAGCGTGGAGCCAGCTTCCTCGGCGACAATATCGGTAGTATTGCCAAGGTCGATCATCACGCGGGTGAAATCCTCCAGCGCGTCTGTGCGGATACCCAGCTGACCGGCGTTTGCCATGACATTAGAAATTTCGGTCGTGTCAGCGGCAATCTCCGTGGACATGCGCTTGACAGTCGCTTCCAGCTGTGCAAATTCGGTTTCAGTTGCATCCACCGTTTTGCGGACGCCCGTGAAGGCCGATTCAAATTCGATGCTGGACTTCATTGCCGTTGCGCCCAAGGCCAGCACAGGCGCAGTCACATAGGTGGAAAGCGTGCGACCGATAGCGCCGGTGGTCTTGCTGACCGCTTCGCAGCCCTTGGAGAATTCCGTCAGAGAATTACCCGCTGCCGTCCAGAGCGATTTGGCGGTGTTCAGCTGTTGATTGGTCTCACGGATGGCGGCTTCGATTTCCCGCACAGCGGCCTGCGCATTGGTCAGCGCGGTTTCCGCATCGGTAACTGCGTCTGAGGCTTCCCGGATTTTATCCGGATCGTGTGCCTGCTGAGCGGCGATCAGCTGCTCTCTGGCGGCCTGCAGCTTTTCCTCGTACCGGGATACGGTCTGCTGCTGCAGGCTCAGCTTTTCATTCAGCATGACCAGCTTGGCAGACAGCGCACCGGCATTGGTGTCTACCTCTTTGATTCCCGCCGCAGCCAGACGGAACCGGCTCTGGGCAAGCTGCATCTGTTTACCCAGTGAGGAAACGGCTGTATCTGCATTGCGCATCCTGTCGCCAGCAGCCTGCCAGTTGGTCTGAGAAAGGCGCAGCGCGTCGTTGCAGCCACGGACGGCGGTTTCGGTTTCCCTGACCGCAGCCTGTGCCTTGTTCAGCTGCGTCTGCTGGGTAGAGACGGCGTCGGCAGCGTTCTGTGTCGCCTTGCGAAGTGCATCCTGCTGACCTGCAAGCTGATTGACCTCTGCGGTAGCCGCTTCATATTCCTTCTGGGCAGCTTCCATGTTGGCCTTTGCAGCGATGGTCGCAGAATCACTTTCGCCCAGACTGTCCCGGTAGCGCGTATAAGCGCCGGTGGCATTTTGTACTTCGGCGTTCAGAGCGCTTTGCCGCTGCCGGGCCTGTTCCAGACGCTGTGCATAATCCGTCTGCCGATCATAGCATTCGGTCAGCTTTGAGGTTGCCTGTGCCAGCGCACGCTCGTATTGCGTAACCACATCCTTTTGCAGCTGCAGCCTGCGTTCCAGCGTGGACAGCTTTGCTGTCAGCCCTTCGGTGGTATTTTCAAAGCCCTCGATACCGGCAGCGGCCAGCTTGAAATAGGACTCCGCTTCCTGTATCTGCTTGTTGACCGACTTGATGTTGCGGGTGAAATTTTCGGTATTCAGGGAAAGCGATACGACAAGGTCGCGGAGGGATTCAGCCATGAGGACTCACTTCCTTTTGCATATGCGAAAAATGCCATATTATTTGGGGTTGAATTTGACGGTAAATTCGGGTATAATAAAGACGAAGGGAGCTGATAGCATGACGAACATCGTCCCCATTTCTGATCTGAAGAACTACACCGAGGTTCTCAGCCATTGTGATAACGGCTCGACCGTTTACCTCACCAAGAACGGGCGCGGGAAATATGTGGTGCAGAGCCTTGTGGAGCATGAAAAACTGCAAGCAACCGTGAAGCTGCTTGCAGAGCTTTCCAAGGGCATTGAATCCATCCGCACCGAGGGTGTGCTTTCCATTGATGAGGCGTTTGCCGGTCTGGAGGACTGAGTATGGCGCAGGTGACACTTTCCAAAGAAGCGCAGCGCGATCTGGTCTCCATCCGAAATTACATCCGGGATGAACTGTGCAATCCGGGCGCTGCCAAGCGCATCATCGCCTGTCTCAAACAGAGCGTGCAGTCTCTCGAAAAGTTCTCCGGGCGCGGTCGTCCGCTGGATGCGCTGATTCCGGTTCATACGGAGTACAGGTATCTCGTGTGCGAGAATTACTGCATTTTCTACCTTGAGGGCAATGATCAGGTGATCGTGGTCAGAATCCTGCATCAGCGGCAGGACTGCCTGCGGGCGCTGTTCCTCGAAAACTGATCAGGGTGCGACATTGGGCCACACCTCGTCGATATGGCGGGGCTGTGGCTTTTTCTTATCGTGTTCCCGCCTTGCATTCCATGCCCGTATACGCAAAAAGCCGAGCAGATCGGTCTGATCTATCTCGGCCATGCGCCATCCGCCTTCCAGCAGGGAGTTATAGGTGCTGTATATAAAGTCAGGCAGCGTCAGGATGCCGTCTCCACCGGCTGTGCCTTCTTTGCTTCCTGCGCTGCTTTCGTAGGGAACTCGTCCAGGATCTCCGTGGTCTGCGTCTGCACAGCCATCAGGGCCAACGCAATATCGTGCATCAGGCGATCCACCGGATAGCCGTCCAGCACATCGTCCGGCGTGAACTGATTACCGAACAGGATACAGAACCAGCGGATCATCGTATCCATGGCGTCGGAGATGTTCAGGTTCTCATTCTCAGGGATGGGCTCGCCCTTCACCGCCGCGTTGGACAGCGCGACGATCCGGGCATACATTTTAGCGGCAGGCTCCATCTCACGAAGGGCTCTGCCGCTAACAAAATCAACCGTATATTTTTGTTTTCCAAGGGTACAGGTAATCATGCAAATACCTCCTCATGCATCCAGCCCGAGCAGGGAGCGAATGATACGCTTGCTGCCCAGCATCGGACAATCTTCCAACCGGTCTTTGTTGTTCAGATAATGTTCCAGCGTAGCGCATGCCCTGCGGACGGTGTCATCGTCCAGCCTGTTGCCATCTTCAAAATAGCCATGTCGCAGGAATGTGGTCGGGTTCATGGAAAAATGCACAGGTTCCTCCGGGCTCACATTACTCATGGCGAACAGGCCGTTCTCCATTTCAAAGATGACATTCCAGTCCCGGATGCCCGATACAATGCGCTTGATATTCATATCCTATCCTCCTAATATCGGCGTCCCTGATAAGAGACGGTAACGCCCTTGGCGCGGAGCTTGCGCAGCAACTCCTGCGACGGCGGGCTGCGCTTGAAGTTGATGCTTTCCACATCGTCGATCGTCAGCGCACCGTGGTACTGCGGCTCCAAGTACGCACCATGTGTTACACCGCGCAGCCAGTCGCGCACATTGCCGATGCTGCCCTCGCTGCTTTGTACACGCCGAAGCAGCTCGCTACCCGACATGCCGTCCAGCCATATACCTGCGATG
>JAFQIF010000141.1 GCA_017397695.1 Clostridia bacterium | reverse complement strand
TCCGATTCTTGCTTTTTTCTTCGATTGGGTTACGTTGGGGATTTCATCCCCAAGCCCCTGACAAGGGATTTCATCCCTTGACCCTTCTTCGCTTCGCGGCGGTTTCAAGACTCCTTAATGAACTTTCTATCCCTAAAGCCAACAAAAAAGAACGCGAGCAAATGCTCGCGTTCTCTTTTTGTTCGGTTAATCCCGTCTGAGCGAGAATTAGCGCTCGACGCGGCCGGAGCCGGAGCCCTTCATCAGAGCGGTGACTTCCGGAACGGTGACGCGGTTGTAGTCGCCGGAGATGGTGTGCTTGAGGCAGGAAGCCGCAACAGCAAACTCCAGAGCGTCAGACTGCTTCTCGTAGGTCAGCAGGCCGTAGATCAGGCCGCCGGAGAAGGAGTCGCCGCCGCCAACGCGGTCCACGATATCGGTGATCTCGTACTTGCGGGAGACGTAGAACTCCTTGCCGTCGTAGATGCAGGCAGCCCAGTCGTTGCGGTCAGCAGACTTGGACTCGCGCAGGGTGATGGCGACGCGCTTGAGGTTCGGATAGAGCTCCATGGCCTTCTTGGCGATGCCTTCGTACACGTTGCGGTCCAGAGAGCCGGACTCGACGTCGGAAGAAGCGGTGATGCCCAGAGACTTCTGGAAGTCCTCTTCGTTGGCGATGGCCACGTCGATGTACTTCGCGATCTCAGACATGACTTCCTTGGCTTCCTTGCCGTACTTCCACAGGTTCTTGCGGTAGTTCAGGTCGCAGGAAACGGTCACGCCGCACTTCTGGGCAGCCTTGCAGGCAGCCAGGGACAGCTCGGCAGCGGAAGCGGAGATGGCCGGAGCGATACCGGAAATGTGGAACCAGTTGGCGCCCTCGAAGATCTTCTCCCAGTCGAACAGATCGGCCGGAGCGATAGCGATCGCAGACTCGGCACGGTCATACACAACCTTGGACGGACGCTGGTTGGAACCAGTCTCCAGGAAGTAGATGCCCATACGGCCGTCAGTCATCTTGATGTTGGACACGTCGACGCCGAAGGAACGGACGTCACGACGGCAGGCCTCGCCGATCGCGTTGTTCGGCAGAGCGGTCACGAACGCAGCGTCCATGCCGTAGTTGGCCAGAGAAACAGCAACGTTAGCTTCGCCGCCGCCAAAGGTAGCTTCGAGGGACGGGCTCTGGAAGAAGCGCTCCAGCGCCGGGCTCTTCAGACGGAGCATGATTTCACCGAAAGTAATAATACGGGCCATTGGTAATCACTCCTGAATTTTATTTGAGGCAACTATGCAGAAAAAATCCCGGCATATTCCCTCACTTTTACCATTATTATACACGATGCTTTTTTTGAAATCAAGTCATCAGACCAATTTTTCTCCAGTATGCGTATTTTTGTCAAATAAGCAAAAATCACGCCGCCATTTTTGACAGCGTGACCATAAAATTGCGAATTGGTCAGATGATTTTGTTATGTCCGTTTATCCATTACGCTTCCATATCGCTTCGCGTGAGATTTTTGAGCCATCTGTAGCGGCCAAAACGCACGGCAGACGGAATCATTTTTACAAATTCATCGAGATTGAGGAACATGTAGATCACCACCGCCGGCCATCTGAACACAAACGCCGCGGCATAAGAGAGCGGAAGTACGATCAGCCACATGGTAATCGTATCGAGCACCACGCCAAAGCGCGTATCGCCGCCGGCGCAGAAAACGCCGGAGATCAGCGTGGAATTGTAGCTTCTGCCGATGCAGTATACCGCGCAGATCGGGATCATCATCTCAAGCAGCCGCGCCGCCTCGCCCGTCAGCCCAGAAAGTGCCACCACCGGCGCGCGCATGGCCATGAGCAAAAGGCCTGCCAGCGCCCCCAGGATAATCGACAGCCAGGCCAGCATGCGCCCCAGCGTCTTCGCCTGCGCAAGCCTTCCTGCGCCCATCTCCTGTCCCAGCAGAATACTGCCCGCCGTACCCAACGCCATACAGGCTACGCACACCAGCTCGCGCAGGTTGCTGGCAATGGCATTGGCCGAAACCATATCCGAGCTCATATGGCCCATGATCGCCGTGAGCAGCGCCATCGCCAGACCGTAGATCAGGTTGTTGGCGAGCACGGGCAGCGTATACGCCCAGAAATCGTTCCACAGCCAGCGGCGCACGCCGCGGCAGTCCGCCAGCGTAATCGGCACACCCCCGCCCCTTCGGATCGCACACAGGCACAGCGCCAGCTCAATCACGCGCGCGAGCACCGTCGAGCAGGCCACGCCCAGCATCGCCATGCGTGCGTCATGCGGGAAAATGATGCGGATGGCAATGAAATTGCCCGTGATATTACTCAGCAGGCAAATGGTAGAGATCAGCGCGCTGCGCCGCGTCTGGCCCATACTCTTGAAGACGGAGAGCAGCACCAGCGACACGCCCATGGGCACATAGCTCACACCCAGCACGCGCAGAAAGCCTGCCCCCAGCGCGATCAGCTCCGGATCCGCAGTAAAGATGCGCATGAGCAGCCGCGGCACGAGCAGGCAAGCCGCAAGGAACGTCAGGCTCACACCCAGCATCAGCATCACGCCCAGCGCCTGTACCCGCCGGATGACGCTCAGTTCCCGTTTGCCGTAGTACTGCGCGGCAAGGATCGTCGTGCCGGTGGTCACGCTCCAGTGGAACAGCGTGAACACGAACGTGATCTGGCCCGCCAGCGACGAGGCGCTCAGCGCGCTCTGGCTGACGGAGGAAAGCATGAATACATCCGCCGAATTGACAATCGCGCCAAGCAGATTCTGCAGCACGATGGGCAGCATCAGCGTCAGCAGGCTTGAAGACATCATTTTCATGGAAAAGGACTGCGTCATCGCGGCATTCTCCTTTGTATTGCAGGTTTCGATGCGCACAGTATAGCAGAAATGGAAGAAAAGGTAAACAAAACGGACAGCCGAAGCTGTCCGTATTTTTATTTGGAAATCAATCGAGCATCTGCAGCCACAGGCTCTTGAGATAATGGCTCTCGGGATAGCCCGCCAGCACCGGATGATCGATGTCCTGCCTGCGCAGGGTGATCACGCGCACCTGACGGTGCAGATCCTGCGCAGCGGAAAGCACGGTATTGACGAACACATCTTCCGGCATGTGGTACGAACAGGAGTGCGTGGCCAGCACGCCGCCCGCGGGCAGCATGCGCATCGCACTGAGCGCAATCTCCTTGTAACCGCGGCAGGCATTGGCCATGTTCGCATGCGCCTTGGTGAACGCCGGCGGATCGAGCACGATCACGTCGTATTTCTGCTTCTCCTTCACCTGCGCACGCAGGAAGTCAAAGCAATTTGCGCAGACGGTATTCACCTGCATATCGTTGAGCTCCGCATTTCTCCGGATGAGTTCCACGGCGCTTTCGCTGATATCCACCGCCGTCACTTCCTTCGCACCGCCTGCAACCGCATTAAGCGCAAAGCCTCCGATATAGCTGAAGCAGTCCAGCACGCGCGCATCCCTGCAGAACTGGCGTACGAAGAGATGATTGTCCTTCTGATCCAGGAAGTAACCGGTCTTCTGGCCGCCCTTCACATCCACCGCCAGCTTGATGCCGTTCTCATGGATGATCGTCTCTAGGGGCAGCTCGCCATGGAGCACCTTCGTGAAGCACTCCATGCCCTCCTTGCGGCGGATGGCGTCGTCGTTATGCAGCAGCAGGCACTTGGGCCGCTCGCAGGCAACCAGCGCATCCGCGATCACCTGCGTGTATTTTTCCATGCCCAGCGCCAGCACCTGCAGCACGATCACATCGCCGAAGCGATCCGCGATCACGCCCGGCAGGCGGTCGGCCTCGCCGTAGATCAGGCGGCAGGAATCCGTGCCCGGTCGCCGCATCACAAAGCGGCGGTAATCACACGCGGCCTTCACGCGCGCGGCGATCAGCTCATCCGTGATTTCCTCGCTGCGGTGCGTCAACAGACGCACAGTGATCAGGCTGCGGCTGTTGTAGAAGCCCGTACCCATGTAGCGCCCGCGGAAATCGACCACCGTTACCAGCTCGCCGTCGGTGATTTCGCCCTCGACGCGCTCAATCTCATTGCCGTATACCCAAGGATGACCCTGAAGCAGCTTTTTCTGCCGGCCGTTGATCACATGAACAACGGGAAGATGATGTTCATTCATGGATGTATATCCTCACTGTCTTGATTTTCGGGAACATTATATCATCCGTATTGGACCATGTAAAGCCGGATGCCCATGCAGTTGACCAGCACTTTGGCGCATGCTATCATGAATCCGACCGCAAAGGGCAGAAAGAGTCGGGCAAAAGGTTCATCTTTGCGCTATACTGAGCACACAGCAGCCAAGGAGGGAACAGCATGAACGGACTGAGCGAAGGCATCGCCGAGGCAATCGCATATATTGAAGCGAACCTGACGGATGAAATCGACATGAGCATCGCGGCGGACAAGGCGCATCTGTCTGTCTTCTATTTTCAAAAGATATTCGGTGCGCTATGCGGCGTGACCATCGGCGAATACATTCGCAGCCGCCGCCTGTCTCTGGCCGCGCAGGAACTCAGCACAGGGAACGTCAAGGTGATCGACGTTGCGCTCAAGTATGGCTACGACTCGCCGGACAGCTTTGCCCGTGCATTTGCGCGCTTTCACGGCGTATCGCCGTCGGCCGCCCGGGAAGCGGGCTGCAGTCTCTCCTTTTATGCGCCGCTGAAAATCAAACTGACACTGGAGGGCGGAACCATGCTCGAATACAGGATCGAAAAAAAGGAACAATTCACGCTCATGGGCGTGAGCCGAAGGTTTAACAGCGATACCTCCTATGCGGAGATTCCCCTGTTCTGGAAAGAGCATATGCAAAGCGAGGCGGCTAAGGTCATCTGCGGCATGTACGGCGTGTGCGTGGAGCATGCAGGCAAGGAATTTGACTACCTGATTGCAGATAACTATCGGCCCTGGAACGACGTGCCGACGGGCTTTGTGACCCATGTGGTTCCGGCGGGAACATGGGCAGTCTTCCCGTGCCGGGGCGCGCTGCCCAAGGCACTGCAGGATGTGAATACCCGCATCTGGAGCGAGTGGCTGCCGGCACGCAGGGAATACGCGCTTGCGGGGCATTACAATCTGGAAGTCTACATCCATCCCGGTGATAATACACAGGAAGCATACAGCGAAATCTGGGTACCCGTCCGTGCGGCAGATCATATCTGACACACAGCGCCAAAGCAGGCAGCGCCCGCTCCCTCTTCCGCCAAAGTCTGCCCGACTTGTTTTCCTTGCATACGCAAACGTTTTCATGCCGTTTCCTATATGACAAAAAACAGCCTCCCAGTCCGGACGGACGGGGAGGCTGCTGTATTTCTATTATTCCACCTCGATGAGGTTGATCATCACAACCGGACGGCGCTTGGTCTTCTCATAGAGGAAGGAACGCATCTGGCCCTGCATCTGGCCGGATGCCACAGCTTCCTTGACCTTCTTGCCGGAAGAAATCGTGCGCGTGACCATGTTGGCCGCGTGCTGGCGGCAGGCCGCCTCAATCTTCTGGTGCTCGCTGTCATAGAGGAAGCCCATCGCGCTGACGACCGGCTGGGCCATCATCGCGCCCTGCTTGTTCACAGCCAGAGCAATGGACACCACGC
Organism: Clostridia bacterium; assembly: GCA_017397695.1. The sequence goes on along the minus strand of JAFQIF010000141.1, from coordinate 6,454 downwards.
CGTCGTCGGAGAGCAGCTTGCGCTCGCGAAGCACGGTGTTGTCCACCTCGCCCTTGGAGCTGCCGTCGATAAGCACGGCGTCGCCGTTGGTAAAGCCGGTCACCTTCGCGCTGCCCTTGGCAATCTCAAAGATATCGCCGTTGGCAAGGATGAAAATGTTTTCAAACGGCACGCCCAGCTTGTGCGCCAGCTCCGCGTGCTGATAGAGCATGCGGGTCTCGCCATGCGCGGGGATAAAGAACTTCGGGCGCACCAGGGAATGCACCAGCTTGATCTCCTCCTGAGAGGCATGGCCGGAAACATGCACGTTCGCCAGCGCGGAATAATACACCCGCGCGCCGCGCTTGTAGAGCTCGTTGATGACCTTGTAGATCGGCTTCTCGTTACCCGGAATCGGAGTCGCAGAGATGATGACAGTGTCGCCCGCCTGAATCTCCAGCTCGCGATGGTTGGAGAAGGCAATGCGGGTCAGCGCGCTCATCGGCTCGCCCTGGGAACCGGTGGAGATGATACACACCTGCTCCGGCGGCAGCTTGTCCACTTGGGAAATCTCGATGAGCGTATCCGGCTTCATCTGGATGTAGCCCAGATTGTTGGCTGCATTGAACACGTTGAGCATGCTGCGGCCCACCAGGGCCACCTTGCGGCCATGGCGCTCGGCGGCGGTAAAGATCTGCTGCAGGCGGGATACGTTCGAGGAGAACGTCGCCACGAAGATACGGCCCTGTGCATCCTTGAACATATCGGCCATGGATTCGCCTACATGGCGCTCGGACTTGGAGAATCCCGGCACCTCGATGTTCGTGGATTCGCACACGAAGAGCAGCACGCCCTCGCGGCCGATTTCCGCGATGCGCTGCAGGTCCATGATTTCGCCGTTGATGGGCGTATAGTCGATCTTGAAGTCGCCGGAATGCACGATGGTGCCGATCGGCGTCTTGATCGCCAGCATGAACGCATCCGCGATGGAGTGGTTCACATGGATGAACTCCACGGCAAAGCAGCCCGCGCGGACGGTATCGCCCGCCTCCACGGCGCGCAGGGTACAGCTCTTGGTCAGGCCCGGCACCTTGTCGTCGAGTTTGTATTTGAGCAGTTCGACCGCCATTTTGCCGCCGTAGATCGGCGCCTTGAATTCGCGCATCAGGTACGGCAGGCCGCCAATGTGGTCCTCATGACCGTGGGTGATGAAGATACCGCGCACGCGGTCGCGATTTTGAAGCACGTAAGTGAAATCCGGGATGACGGAGTCCACGCCCGGCATCGTCTCGTCCGGGAAGCTCTGGCCGCAGTCGACGATGATGATATCGTTGCCGTACTCATAGGCCGTCATGTTCTTGCCGATCTCGCACATGCCGCCCAGCGGGATCATGCGCAGCGTTGCGCGGCTGGGATGCTCGCTCGCTCTGGAGCGCATCGTCGGGGGCTTCTTACCCACCAGCTGCAGCGTCTGGGAGATGAACGGTTTGTCCGCCTGCATCACCTCGGGCGCAGCGCTGCGGCGCTTGGCCGGGTTGGGACGGCGCACGCTCTTGGTCTGGCTGCTCTTTTTGTTCGGCGCGGCCTTGGGCTGCGCGCTCCTGGCGGGCTGCTTCTGCTCGCCAGGCGCAGCCGCCTTGGCAGCCTTGGCAGCCGGAGCGGCCTTCTTTGCCGCCGGCTTGGCCGCGGGCTTTGCCTTTCTGGCAGCAGGCTTTGCGGTATTCTCCTTCACAGGAGCCTGTGCGGCTGCGCTCTTCTGCGCCTTTGCAGGAGCAGCCTTCTTGCCTGCAGGGCGGCGCACGCTCGGGCGCTTCCTGCCGGTGTTTTCCTTCATTTCATTGCCTTGGGTATTCAGATGATTTTTGGTCTTTTCGTTGTCAGTCACAATGATTTCCTTTCTCTTATTTCGAAGACACGATGGGATGATTCCTTGCGGCGGGCCATGGTCAAACGCGCCGTCATATTTCTTCGCAGGGAGTGGTTGAGGCCTGCGTAAAAATCCATAACATTTTCATTATACACAAAAACTTTTGCCTCCGCAATCCATTTTCTTTTCGTTTCCGACGAAAAGCGGATATCCTAGGCATTGTGCTTGATTTTGCCTGTTGATTATGTTATGTTTATTCCAGCCTGAATATGTGGTTTTCTCCGCATCGGCTACGCTTTCCCCTGATTCCATCATTTTTCGGAGGGTGTTATTCATGCAGCGCATCCGTGCATATACTTCCAAAATACGGTCCTATCTCGCCGCGCACAAGGCCGCGCGCATCGCGTGTATCGTGCTGGGCGTCTTCCTGGCCCTGTGGCTGATTCTGCATCCCCTGGGCACAAAGACATTCCTGCTGCTGGGTATGGACAACTACGGTTCTCTGGATGAAACCGGCCGCAGCGACGTGACCATGCTCGTGCAGGTCGACTTCACCCGCACGAAGATTTCCGCCGTCACGTTTGCCCGCGATATGTTCATCGAGAATGAGCACGGCAGGCTGACCAAGATCAACACCGTCGTGCGCGCCAGCGACGAACAGGGCCTGTGCAGCCTGCTCGAGCAGAACTTCGGCGTGAAGATCGACGATTGGTTCCGTGTGAACTTTACCACCGTGATCGAGCTGGTAGACGCCATCGGCGGCGCCGAGGTCGAGCTGACCGCAGCCGAGGTCAACTACCTCAATAAGACCGTCGGCCTGTATCCCGACAGCCCGCTGCAGGAGGGCAAATCCCGCCTCAACGGCGCGCAGGCGTTGGCCTATGCCCGCTGCCGCAAGCTGGACAACGACCTGGGCCGCGGCGAACGCCAGGGCAAGCTGCTTGACGCCATGGTGCAGCAGACCAGACGCATGACCAGCGCCAATGTTGCCGCCGTGTTTGCCTCCCTCAAGCACGCCTGGCGCTCCTCCTGCTCCATCGGCGAGCAGATCAAGCTCGTGTTCCAGGCGCTGTGGCTGCGCGGCGCGGATGTCGAGCACATCGCCATGCCGTTCGAAGGCCACTGGCACTATGGCAACGCCGGCAGCACAAACGGCGTCGTCGCCAACCTGGAGGACAACAAGCTCCTTCTGCTGGATGCGCTCGGGCTGCCCGCGCCCAAGGAAGAGGCGCCCGCCAAATAATTTCGTTCATCAAAGAAGGTTCCATACATGAAAGCCAAAACAATTCTCAAAAAGCTCGATTACCTGCCCCGCTGGGCCTGGTATGTGCTTTCCTTCTTCGTGGCCGGTCCGTTCGGCCCGCTGGGTGTGTATCTCGTCTTCCATGTGCTGAGCAGGATGGCGCAGGATCAGGCCGAAGAGGAACGCCGCGCCGTATACGAGCGCCGCGCCAGCGCCTGGCACAAGGCCGATACCTATGAAGACGAAGACTGCGTGGTCTCCTCCGACGAGGACGTAAACCGCCAGTGGGAAAAGACGCAGGCCTCCGCTGCGCGCGCCAAAGCCCAGGAAAAGCCGGTACATGAAGCGCCCATCGACGAAAACGCCGATGTGAACGAGGTCATCCGCGCGGGCTACGACGCGATGCGCCGCATCCGCGAGGCCAACGACGTGATCGCAGACGAAGCGCTTTCCGCGCAGATTGATTCCATCGAAAACAGCTGTGGTCAGATTTTGTCCATTCTTGAGCAGCGTGCGCAGCTGCTGCCCCAGCTGCGCACGTTCCTGCGCTACTATCTGCCCACGACGCTCAGGCTGCTGGATGCACGCGCCAAGCTGGAAAACACCGCAGGCACCCGCAAGGCCCGCGAGGTGCGTACGCGCATCTCCGAAGCGCTGGGCGTGATCGACAAGGCCTTCCTCAAGCAGGTGGAGGCGCTGGACGCCTATCGCTTTATCGACCTGGAAAGCGAGATGGACGTGCTTAAGGATATGCTCCGGGCCGACGGCCTGATCGACGAGGAAGAGGAACACGACCCGTTCGGCCAGGCGCTCGGCGGTCATTGAATCCATACGCTGCAACCCTGCAGGGGATGAGCAAAGCTCCTCCCCTGCTTTTGTATATTCCTCATGCAAAAAAGTCTGCCGCCAGAAAACCTGACGACAGACTTTTATCATATAGAACAGAATTACTTGACAAGCGCCAGCGCAGCCTTCACGGCTTCCTTGAGCGCATTGGAGGTCAGGGTCGCGCCGGAGATACCGTCGATCGCGTCAATATCCGCCGCAGTCTTGCAGCCCACGAACTTGCCCGGGAGCTGCTCCAGCGCCGGACCGGCGATGGCCGGAGTCTCGTTCTGCTCGAGCACCTCAACCGCAGAGATCGCGTCGCCGTCCATGGTCACGCGGGTCACGACATCGCCCATCATGCCCTTGCCGGTGCCGATGTACTGGTTCTCACCGGCTTCGTAGGTCGCAACGATGCCGATATCGGTATCCATGCCCAGGGTCAGCGGATTGCTTTCCACCTTCGGGGCCTTGGTGTACGGCGGGAGGGCTTCCTTGGCAGCGGCCGCGTTCTTGCCCGCGATCTCGCCGAAGATGAAGCACTCGTCGATGTTGGTGCCGCCCTGATACATGCAGGAGGTGATGCCGCCCATTTCGCCCGCGGAATAGAGGTGCGGAATCGGGTTTCCATCGATATCCAGCACTTCGGCGTTCGGGTTGCGCTTCGGGCCGCCCTGGGTGTTCAGGATCAGGCCATTCATCGGCATCGCATAGTACATGGTGCCGTCGAACTTGCGCATGTATTCCGCCTTGCGGCCCTTGCTGTAGTCCTTGCCGCTTTCAGCAAAGTAGTTGAAGCTCTCGATGGTATCCACCAGGCGCTCCTTGACGGTGCCGATCTTGTCGGAGAGCTCCTCGATGGTCGGCGCGGAGATCAGCTTCGCGGCGAACTCCTCGCGGATGGTGCCGTCGGCCTTCATCTGATCGAGCTGGGTCTGGTCGAAGATCATGTGGATCACATTCGGATACTTCGGATTCTCCCAGATGCCGTTCTCGTAGAGATGACCATGACGCGGAATCTCGGATTCGTTGCCGAAGCGCTCGCCCTCGGTGCCGACGATGACCATCGCGCCGGTGGTCATAGAGTTGTAAGTCAGGGTCGCGCACTGCACAGCCGCAGCGCCCGGCTCAACCGCGTAGCCGCAGCTGTTCACGCCGAAAGCACCCTCATACGCAGCCATATGCCACAGCTGCGCGCCGGCCTTCATGCACATCTTGATGCCGTCGCCGGTGTTGTACTGGCCGCCGATGGCCGCATAGTTGGTCATGTTCAGATATTCCTGCACCATCTGACTGTCGCACTCGAAGCCGCCGGTCGCCACAACGACGCCGCCCAGCGCACGCACGTTGCGCTCCTCACCCTTGCGGGAGATCTTCACGCCGATAACGGTCTTGGTGGTCGGCTCCTGGATGAGCTCGATCGCCGGGGATTCGAACCAGACGTCCACCTTATCCTTGTAGGAGTAGAGCTTCTCCTTGACGGTGTTGTACAGGAAGCTGTCGGACACGCCCTGATGCGTGGTGCACAGGGAGATCTTGTCCGCACCCTCAAACTCCGGATACTCCGGGCTCATCTCGCCGATAAGCGGGAAGCCGGTCCAGTTGAGGAACTGAGAATCGTCGCCATTGAAGAGCCAGCCGGCCAGCTTGTCCCACATATTGGTGACGCCCTTGATGATGACCTGCAGCATCTCTTCCGGCACCTGGCGGCCGCCGGCGAGCTTGTGATAATACTTGTTGGTGGCTTCGTAGTCGCCCGCGCCGTAGGCAAAGAGCTGGCCCGCAACCTTGGAGTTGCCGCCGGCGAGCGCCTCACTCATCTTCTCGGCGACCAGAACGCTCGCGCCCTCGTCCGCAGCATACATCGCGGCGGTCATGCCGGCGAAGCCCAGACCCAGACACACGACGTCATACTGCGCATCCCACTTGATGGTATCCGCATAGGTGTACACCTCTTCGGCAGCCGCGTGCTTAACGGGCATACCCATCACAGACATACCGGCCATGGCGCCGACGGCCATGCCGCCCTTGAGGAAACTGCGGCGGGAAAGATCTTTCATGGTGATTCATCCTTTCTTCTTGCTTCTTATTTCTCGTTCAGGGCGCTCGCGCACCTCTTTGACTATATTTTAACACTCTCTGTATATACTGTCCATCCCCAAATCAAAAGAAGGCCTGCAATTTCTGCAGACCTTCTTTTTCTTCATTCCAATTTTCCACTCCCTCCCGCGAAGCGGAAGAAGGGTACAGGGACAATGTCCCGTGAGGGGGGGTGGGGGATCGGAGCCCGCCGCCAGTGGCGGAAACAGACAGGCGGAGCGTGGAAAATCGCAAGAGGCACCGGTGCCGAGCGCGTCCAGTGGACGCAATAAGCAAGGCGGAGCGTGGAAAATCGCAAGGGGCACCGGAGCCGAGCGCGTCCAGTGGACGCAATAAGCAAGGCGGAGCGTGGAAAATCGCAAGGAGTGGCAGAATGCCGCGACTATGCGAGTTTTCCGGGAATGCCGCGACTATGCGAGTTTTCCGGGAATGCCGCAACT
>JAFQIF010000140.1 GCA_017397695.1 Clostridia bacterium | reverse complement strand
TGCGCAGCAGCGCCCTGCAGCAGGGAGATCGGGTTCGCAATCAGCGGGGCGAAGTCGGTCATAGCGCCGACGCCCATGAAGATGAGCGGCGGGAAGATGCCCAGCTTAACACCCTGATAGAGGTAGTACAGCAAACCGCCGTTCTGCTTGACGTACTGATAGCCCACCAGCACGTCGCCGTTGTAGATCGGCACGCCGGCCTTGCCGTGATACACCGGATTGGAGATGATCTCGTAGATCGGCTCATCCATGATGCCCGCCAGCGGCAGGTTGGTCAGCAGCATACCGAAAGCGATCGGCATGAGCAGCAGCGGCTCAAACTGCTTAACAATGGCCAGATAGAGCAGCACGAAGGAAATCAGGATCATCACCAGCGCCTTCCAGTTGCCGGTGAGGATGCTGTAGATACCGGAATCCTTCACGATGCCGGCGATGGTGCCGCCGATGGTGAAGTCGTCGATCGCCTGATCCAGGGAGCCAATAGCGCCCTCAGCCTCTTCGTCGACATAAACGGGGATCAGTTCAGCCGGGTCGCTGACCAGCGTCGCAAACGCACGGGTCTCCGCAACCTCAGCGGCGGGCTCAACAGGAGCCGCAACCTCCTCAGCGCAGGCCGGCAGCGCAAAGAGCATGCACAGCAGCGCGAGGACACTCAGAATCTTTTTCACAGCGTATAACCCCTTTGCTTCAGCCGATGATTACTCGAGCACAACCAGAGCGTCGCCGGTATTGACAGTCGCGCCCTTGGTGCAGGCAACCTGAGCGACCTTGCCGTCGCGCGGAGCCATGATCTCGTTCTCCATCTTCATGGCCTCGAGGATGACCAGAACGTCGCCCTTCTTGACCATCTGGCCGGCGGCAACCTTCACATCGAGGATGTTGCCCGGCATCGGCGCATTGATCTTCTCACCGCCAGCGACCGGAGCCGGGGCAGCGGCCGGAGCCGGAGCGGGAGCCGGAGCGGCGACCGGAGCCGGGGCAGCAACAGGAGCCGGAGCGGCAACCGGGGCCGGAGCAGCGACCGGAGCCGGAGCGGCGACCGGAGCCGGAGCGGCGACGACCGGAGCAGCGCCAGCTGCGACTTCTTCAACAGCAACCTGATAAGCAACACCGTTAACGGTAATGACAAAATTACGCATAATGGATATCCTCCTAAATAATCACTTATTTTTAATTATTTGTATTCTGTGATGAGTTACGGTTGAAAAGCCAGATTACAGACGGCTGTAAACCTGCTCCTCGCGGCCGGCGCGATTCCACGCCGGAGTGCCAACGCGGCGGATAGAACGAACCACGAAGGTGTTCTTCGCCTTGGCCGGATTCTCCTTGACTTCCTCTTCGATGACGGTCATCAGCGCAGCGGAGATCGCAGCAACGATGGCGTCATCATTCACATTGGCAGTCTGGATCACGATGGTCGGCGCGTCGGTCTTAGCGGCCTTGGGCGCCTTGATGTTCTTGAGGCTGAAGTCGCCGGCAGTAATCTGCGGCAGCACCTTCTCCATGCCCTTGATGATGCCGAACAGAATGATCAGACCGCAGAAAACGGTGCCCATGCCGACGAGTGCGACGGACAGGCCATAAGTCAGAATCGAAAACATGTCTTTTTATCCTCCCCTGATTACAGCGGCATGTTGCCATGCTTCTTGGGCGGATTGGAGTCACGCTTGCTGCTCATCAGTTCGAGCGCGGCGATCACCATCTGGCGGGTATCTGCCGGATTGATGACGTCGTCGACGAGGCCTTCCAGCGCAGCGTTCACGCCGTCGGCAACCTCAGCCTCATACTTGGCAGCCAGCTCCTTGCGCGCGGCCAGCGCGTCGCCCTTGCTGTTGTTGATGTCGTCCTTGCCCCAGATCGCAATCGCAGCTTCGCCGGTCAGCGGGCTGATGCAGGCGCCTGGCCAGGCATAGGTCGCGTCGGCGTTAGCGCTGCCGCCCATGGCAACATACGCGGCGCCGATGGCATTGCCGATCACGACGGAAACCTTCACAGTAGTTGCCTCGCTGTAAGCATAGACCAGCTTGGAAGCGGCCTTAACCACATTCAGCTGGCGATCGACGGTTTTGAAGATCTCCAGACCGGTAGAGTCAATCAGGGACACGACCGGAATGTTGTAGCAATCCGCAAAGCGGACGAAGCGAGCGATCTTCTCCATGCGCTTGTCACAGGTGTCGCCCTTGCCGGTGTAAGCAAACGCCACAGTGCGGCCCGCCATCTTGCCGAAAGCAGTCACAGCGCCGGTGTAGCCCTCGCCCACTTCGATCACAGAGCCCGTATCGGCCATAGCAGTGATGACAGTCTTGCCGTCCGCGCCCGCGCTCAGGCCTTCGAGCTTGCGGTTCATATCCTCCTCGACGGAGAAGGGAGCGTCTTCCAGATTATTCGCCGGCAGGATGCCCAGCAGCTTCTTGGCAGCAGCAATCGCGTCCTCCTCGGCATCAAATGCAAACTGCGCAGCACCATTCTCCACGGCGATCTTCGCGCCGCCAAGCTCGATCGCCTTCTTGACATCCTTACCCATGGTCGCAGAGATGACCTGCGGGCCAGCCTCCAGCAGCGCGCCTTCCTTGGCCACGATCGTCAGATCGGCCAGTTCGGCCATCATCGCCGCAGCACCCACGCACGGACCGAGGACCATCGCGATCATCGGCACCACGCCGGACAGGCGGGCCATATGCGCAAAGATATCCGCATAGGCTTCAAGCGCCGCAGCGCCCTCGCCAACACGCGCACCATTGCTGTCGCACATGAGGACAACCGGAGTGCCGGTCTTGCGGGCAAGCTCGAGGATCTTGACGATCTTCTTCGCCTGCTTGCTGCCGACAGCGCCGTCCATCACAGCGAAGTCCTGCGCGACCACATACACCGGACGGCCTTCAACCGTACCGGAGCCGGTCACGACGCCGGCGTCGCTCAGAAGCATCGCCTGCTCCATGAAGCTGCCGTCGTCAAGCAGCAGTTCAACACGCTCGCGCGCGGTGAGCTTGCCGCTCTTCTTGATCTTCTCAACGCCCGCAGCATTCTCAAGAATGTCCTGCTTGCGCGAGAGCACCTGATTGAGATCCTGAAGGGTGCTCATTCCACTATCGCCTCCGTAATCATATAGATCTGCTCATTGGATGCATTCCAGATGGAAGCTCCTCAAAGCCCGGATACAATTTATCCCGTTTTCCTAGATTCAACAGAATTCTCCCCATTCCTGCTTCCTTTTTACAAAATCCGCAAAAAAGTGAAAACCTTAACAAATTCCTGCCCCACTATTTGTTTCTCTGGATAAGAAACAGCTGCGGGGTCTGTGAAGAAGCATTGACAAAGCTGTGATGCAGTACATTAAACATGCGTACGCTGAGTCCGGACACATATTCTGTCAGTGCTGAAAGCTCGCGCGAGCCTTCAGCATGACCAGGATACACGCACACTGTTACGATGCCACCGGGGGCAATCAACTCAGTTGCTGCTCGCACAGCTGTCAGCGTGGTGTTTACTTTTGTTGTCACGATGTGCTCTGCGCCAGGCAGCCAGCCCAGATTGAACATCACTGCCTGCACAGGGCCGGTAACATGCTCCGCCATGGTTTCATGTCCTGCCAGCAGGAGAGTTGTCCGTTCGTCAAATCCAGCCTCTTTCACGCGCTCTCTTGTGCGCTCAACCGCTTCAGGCTGTACGTCAAAGGCATACACATGGCCTTTGCTGCCAACAAGTTCACACAGAAACAGCGTATCCTTTCCATTACCCATTGTCGCATCAACGACCACGTCGCCTTCACGGACGGATCTGATCATGTAATCAGCCGCCAAATGACGTGCATTTCGCAGCACATAGCGCTCCTGCTCAATCTGCTCCATATTACACACCGTCCTTCGCATCCGCCTCATAGGCTATCTGCCAATAAGCAACGGTCTCATCCATCACGCCAATCTGCAGCAAAACGATCTCTCCCCGTTCATCCACACAAGCATACGTAAGGAGATTCTCTCCGCCGCGTTCGGCTGTCATTTCGCCATAGGGGGCTTCGCCTTGTGCCTCGCCTTCCAGATACAGCGTCCCGCCGCGAGAAAAGAGATCAACGTCACATCGCGCAAGCGCTGCCGCTTCCTGCACACGCATACCGACCATCAGTCTGCGCGGTCCTGTAAACGAAGGACTACTTACGCTTACACCGCGCACGATTTCTTCGCCTGTCTTTTCATCCAGCATCAGACGAACGGCTGCACCATCGTACACCAGAACACGTCCGCTTCCCTGCGCAAGCGCTTGAACCTCCTGCGGTTCCCCTAAACATGCAATCAGATTGGCAACCGGCTTACCTAAGCATGCATATCCATTCACCTGCAGATCTTCAGCTTCGTAGGACGGCATGGTATTGCCAGACACATACGGCGCTTCATCCTGCCTGGCTGCAAGTTCCTGCGCCGTTTGGTATCCGTCCCGTGCCTGCAAAATGGTTGCATCGGCGGCTTTCATGCGAATTGCAGAAATACCATCATCCCCGATCACATAGGTAAGCGTATATTCCATCATGCCAGCCTCATCACCGCCATAGGCAATATACTCCACGCCATAGATTCCGTCATCGCTGAGATACGCCCAGCTCCAGCCATATTCCGGCTCAGACGTATTCAGCACATACAGTTGAGTACCGCTGATTACAGGCGAAATACCCTCCAGTGCTGCATCCAATTCCATGCCTACACGCACGCCGCGGCAATCCGTTACCTGGCTGGTGCGCACGTCAATCTCCAGAATATCCTCAGCGCTGGGATTATTTGCGACTTTTGCGAGTACCGTACCAAATTCATACTCAATCAGGTATTCTCCTGCGCGCGCAGGATCAGCTGTCTGTGCCGCGTCGTTCATAGGTGGAACGCTCTGAAGCGCAGCAGCAAACTGATCCATCCAGTTTCCTGCCATCGCAGCATCATATGCCAGCGCATGCGCGGACATCATCATCAGCAGCATAAATACCATGCTCATACGCAGAGTCAGGCATTGAATTGATCGTTTTTTCATGTCGACTGCACCCTTGCTTTTTTTTCATTTCGTGATATCATATTATTTGTATCTCTCAGGAAAAACCCGGTTAGTTTATTATAGCAGAGTTTCTACCTGATCGAAAGGAGTAAATTTTCGTGTCTGAGGAACTTAAAAGCGGTTGTGCGCCCAGCGAATGCGGCACCAAGCCCGCATGCGCCGGATGCAGCCATAACAAGAACGCTGCCCCTGCGGCAGAAGAAGCCCCGAAGGCTCAGCCGAAGGTGCGCAAGGTTATCGGCGTAGTGAGCGGCAAGGGCGGCGTAGGCAAGTCCCTGGTTTCCGGCGAGCTGGCTGTTATGCTCTCTCGCATGGGGCTTCGCGTAGGCGTGCTTGATGCTGACATCACCGGTCCGTCCATTCCCAAGATGTTCGGTATTGCCGACAAAGCGATGGGCGACGGCGAGTTTATCTATCCGTGCGAAACTGCCACCGGCATCAAGGTGATGTCCATCAATCTGTTGCTTGAAAACGACGACACTCCGGTCGTCTGGCGCGGTCCTGTGATTGCCGGTGCTGTCAAGCAGTTCTGGGAAGAAGTTGCCTGGGGCGAGCTTGACGTGATGGTGATCGATATGCCTCCGGGAACCGGCGATGTGCCGCTGACTGTCTTCCAGTCCATTCCGCTAGACGGCGTAATTGTCGTTTCTACCCCGCAGGATCTGGTCAGCATGATCGTTCGCAAGGCTGTGAACATGGCCGGCATGATGAATATCCCGGTTCTCGGCCTCGTAGAGAACATGTCCTACGCACTCTGTCCGGATTGCGGCAAGAAAATTGAGATTTTCGGCAAGTCCCGCATCGCTAAGGAGGCAGTAGAACTGAGCCTGCCTGTGCTGGCGCAGCTGCCGTTTGATCCCATGGCTGCCAATCTCTGCGACCGAGGCATGATCGAAACCGTGGACAACCCGATCATGGCAGACGCCGCCGCGGCCATCGCCGGTCAGGTACAGCTCTAAGAAGAAATGACAGGGCTGCCGCCCTATAACCTGCCTGAGGGGATTCTCCCCTCAGGCCTTCTTCTTTGCTTTACGACAGTTAAAACAATCTTATCAAAGGAAAACCCCTTACAAACCGATGGTCTGTAAGGGGTTTTCTTTGTTTTGATTAGTTTGCGTATTCCGTCAGACCTACGTCGATATTGCGAAGCGTCTGACCGGACTGCAATGCAATCGGTGCGCTCATGCCTGTGTCAGGGTTCAAATCGCTATCAATCTCTCCCAGAGGTTCACCGAAGCTGAACGTCAGCGTTTTGCCCATCCCCTGCTCAAGACAAAGAACATAGGTTCCCGGCCGCAGGGATTCAAATGCATAATATCCATATTCGTCGCTGGACACTTCCGCCGCCTCTTCCATGGAGCCATCGCCTTGTACACGCATCAGCTTAAGCTTCACGCCGGCCAGAAGCGGTTCCTTATAATCCTGAAGGCCATTTCCATCCTTATCCAGCCAGACCGTATCGCCAATCTCACCCGGAAGGATTCCACCCACATTCATATCAGGCTTCTCTTCACCCATCTCCAGGGCAAACATCTGTGTCTGTCCAGTAAAGCCCGCAACCGACGGTACGCACGAATCGCCCGCATTACCGGTATAATCCGTAAAGAGGACATCGGAAGGAAGAATAAAACGAATCGCATAGCTGCCGCTGCGCAGGCGATCAAAGGCATAATGGCCATCGCTGTCCACGCTGACAGAAGCCAGCATGTCGCCGTCGGCAGAAAGCAGTTCCGCACTTACACCGCACATTGCAGCCTCGCCGCTGTCAATCGAGCCATTCACATTCTCATCCATCCAGGCCTTGCCAGCAATCCGAGCAGCGTATATAACAGGCACGGCCGGTACCTGCTCAGTCTGGCCCATCACAAGCGTGTACTCGCTTGTCTCTGCCTCATACGCATCAGGAACGGTCAGATTCAACTGAACATCCTTCGCAAAGAGCGATTCAGCATCGAGCACATAGCGCAGCCTGTACGTACCAGGACGAAGCGTATCAAATGCAAAGCTTCCATCTTCATTGGCATAGGCTGTAGCGACCACAGTACCGCCCTGCATAGCCGTCACCACGGCGCCTTCAAGGCCGGATTCCTGTTCGCTGCACAGACCATCCTCATTCTCGTCAATCGCTACACGTCCAGTGAGCACCGCCGGAAGAATTGCGCCAAAGTGCACATTCTCCATCGACTCTCCCATCAGCAGCGCGAAGCTCGCCGTCTGGCCTTCGCAAGCATCCACCTCGGCGATCCCACTGTCACCGGACTTGGTAAATATACGACCGTCCGGCAGCGTTACGCGAAGCACATACTCGCCCTTGCGCACAAAGCCGATGGTATATGCGCCGCTATCATTTGTCCGAGCGCTTGCAGCAGAATCGCCGGAAGCCTTTTCAATCAGCTCCACAAGGGCGTCAGCAATACCCGCCTCATTCTGATCCATTTTGCCGTTATACGTGCTGTCCTCCCAGACCATGCCGCTGATCGTACCCACGCCTACGACGCCGACGTCAATATTCTGACGATTCTCACCTGCAGAAATACGGATTTCATCCGTCTGTGCAGCCAGCGCATCTGTTTTAGGAACACTGCTCACACGCCTTGCACCAGAGACCTGTTTTGCAAAAGCCTGGCCATCTGCGACTTCGAAGGTGATCCTGGCGGTACCCGGCATCACGCCGTCAAAGCGATATGCGCCATCTATACCCGTCGTCGTCTCAAAAATTCTGCCCGCATCTGCCCCGCCGGTCATTTCGAGGACGGCTCGCACGCCATATACGCCATCATCGCCATTCTGACGGTGGCCATCATCGTCCTGATCCAACCAGACCACGCCGCCAATGCTCGCTGCCTTCAGCGCGCCGATGCGCACATCTGCAATCCTACTGCCCATTGCAAGCGTACCGATATCCATGAGCGTACCGCTCCAGGCATCTTCACCGGCAAGGGATTCACCGCCCGACGCAGTAAAGTCATAGCCCTCTGGCAGGGTTACCCGGATAGAATACGCACCCGGCATTACCTGATCAAAGGTGAATTCGCCGCTTCGCACAGTCTGCCTGGAGGCGATTTCCATCCCATGGGCATCCACAAGCGTTACAGAAGCGCCACGCAGCCCCTGTTCTCCAGAGGCCATCAGGCCATCATAGTTATTATCTTCCCAGACCACACCACTGATCGTGCCCTGCGTAAGCAAACCATAACCGATCTGATCAACATGGGCGCCGCCGAGGAGCGCAAATGCAGCGGAATATCCGCGTCCATCACGCTCAGATTCAAGCGGCAGCAGACTGCCATCCTGCGCGCCGGAGAAAACATGACCCTGAGGCGTATCCACGCGCAGCTTATAGGTGGCAGGCTTGAGCTGACCAAAGGTAAATCTTCCCTGAGCATCCGTGTGTGTTGAGCGCAGGATGTTTCTGCCTGCTCCGTCCATCAGGTGTACATTCAGGCCCGCCATACCGGTTTCATAATCACTCGGCAGACGATCCGCATTCTTATCTTCCCAGACAAGACCGGACACAGAGCCAAGACGCACGACACCCGCATCCGCAGAGGCTGCCATCTGACCGCCGGTCACAGAGATAGAACGGGTCGAAGAGACATTGCTATCGCTTTCGAGTACGCCGCCGCGCGCTGCGGTGCGCTCCGTACCGGAGAATCCACAGTCCTGCTCCGCCGTGAAGCGCACAGTATAGCGGCCAGGCGCAAGCCCCTCAAAGCGGTAGCTTCCTTCTTCACCGGTAATCGCAGAAGCCACAGTTTCGCCGCTTCCATTGATCAGTTCCACATCGACACCGGCACAGAGGGCTTCTCCCTCATCCATCTTTGCATCCGCGTCATCATCATAGTATACCGTACCTGAGAGCGAGCCCGAAAGCATCGCACCAATATACAGTCTGGTTTCACTGCTGCCCATGCCAAGGCTGAAGGGCAGACTGCGACCGCTGCTTACGGCGCTCTGGGGAACAAAACTGACCGGATAATTCGTCGATTCGGGATCCACCTGCTTGGTAGAACGCCATTGGCCCGGCATCTGATATGCAATCACATACTCGCCCGGACTCACGCCATCAAAGACAATCTCGCCGTTATCATCCGTCGTATAAGATACTTCCTCAGCATCCTCTCCGTTTTCAAGGCGAATCAGAGATACCGTAACATCAGAAAGCATTTCTTCATACGTACCCTTTTGGCCGTCATACTGTGTATCCTTGAAAACAAGAACCGTCAGTTTCGCGGGGATAGTTGTGCCAGCGTTCACATTAAATGCAGTCTGTCCCGGTTCAAGGTAAATGGTTCGCGTCGTTCCATTTTGAGAAACCGCACCGTATACCGAAGAATCCTCACCATATCGGGTAAACGCCCATTCGCCATCGAGTTCAAAGAGCACACAGTATGCGCCCGGATACTGATTCTCGAATGCATACGCACCGTTTTCATCGGTGACAGTATCCGCCACGCGCTCGGTATGTACGCCATCCGTGCTCAGCAATGCAACGCGAACACCCTCAAGCGCATGCGCATTCTCCTCAATAACGCCGTCGCCATTGTCATCAACAAATACACTGCCATATACGCCGACAGCTTTTTCAAGCAGTAGTGAACCAAAGTTCAGCGTATCGCCGGCAGTCAAATCCACAATCTCGGTAAGCCTGCCATTCTCTGCACTGCGGCACAGATAATCCTGCGGAATCTCAACCGAGATCTCGTACTTACCAGGCAGAATACGTCCAAAGCTGAACTCACCCATGCCACCGGTAACGACCACAAGCGGTTCGTCATCTTCAAAAGCATCTGCCGCACGCATTTCCACATTCAGGCCGGCAAAACCAACATGCTCGCCGCCTTCAATACTTTCAAGCACCGTACCCGTTACACCGGAAGCAAAAATGCAACCAACGTTAACCACGTAATCCGTATGATCGCCATCAATGACCAGCTTCTCACTGGCACCGTAGCGCATGTCGCGGATGCTGCTGATCACATGATCCGAATACAGTTCTCCTTTGGAGAATACCACGGTATCGCCCGCATCAAACTGGATCATATACTCGCCGGCAGAGATCGCACTGAATGCATAAGTGCCGTCAGAACCAGTTCGCGCAGTATCTACGACATCACCGGAAATTGTCTGTAGCGTAACCGTAAGGCCCGCATAGCGGCCCGTTTCACTACCGTCCATCACGCCGTCCGCATCCTCATCGAAGAATGCAACGCCAGTAACATGGCCGTCCCTGCCGGCGCTGACCGTGTCAAACAGATCGGAAGACTGCATAACAAACGCAGTCTGCGCAGCGCTACTGCGGCGGATCAGGCTCACTCTACCGTTCATCTCTGTCTGGTAGGCAAACACACCGTCAAACTCGGCATACGCCTGCATGTTCACATTGCCCTGCGCACTGGCCTCCACGCTCAGGGAAATCTGTCCAGGCGTGAATCCGCCAGCCACAGCTTCCTCTCCCGTAATAGCATCCAGATACGTCACGCGAACAGCACTGATATCGTCATGCACATCAGAAAGGCTCACAGCCGCCGGACCGGAGAGCACGTTCGTCATTCGGGCATCGGAAGGCTGCCATCCACCGCCATCCAGACAATACTCCACACGTGCTACATACTGGCTGCCAAATACATCTTCGGCGCCTGTAATTGCAACGCTGGCAATATCCGTTCTCTCTTCACCCGCAGCATTCACATGAATGGTGACAGACGGAGCAAGCAACTTTTCCCCCTGCGCAGTAGAACCTGTTTCAACACAGACAAGCGTAAGGTTCTGCTCAGCTGCCGTGTAAACTTCCTCAATCAATCCGAACGGATCTTCGGAAGGAATGCGCACCGCATGCATAGCTGCCGCAGTAACCGTACCGCCCTCGGTCAGGTATGGCTCAATGAGCACATCCATCTGCGACGGCACACTGAGCGCATATCCCTGCGCAGCCGTCTTCTGGCGCAGCACATAAGCGCCGACAGGTACTGCCATCGGATTCTGATAGGGCTCATCGCCCATTTCAAAGCTTAGAACAACTTCTCCGCTCTCCGCATCAGTCAATTCATAAGCGCCGCCCGGCACATGCATGCCGCTTTGCGCATCCAACGCATCAAACTTAAAGAAGCCTCTATCGCTGGACACCGCACACGAAAGCGTTGTTTCTTCGCCTGCGCGCAGAATAACTTCATAATAGTTTTCATCTGCCGCAAAGCCCGGCGCCGCTGTCAGTTCATGCAGATAATAGGTCGTACCGTCTATCGCTGCAGGCAGCTTTGCACTGCCCGCCTTGCCCTGCGCAATCTCCTGCGGGGTTACATTGGCCCAGAGGGTCATCTGCGCATCCTCGCTCGGATACGGCTTCATCTCGCCGTCAGCGAGCATGTACACACCATATTCGCCGGAAAGCGGCACAATGAAGGTTTTCAGCATCTGATCGAAGGTTAATCCCGTCTTGGAGACCGTAAGCACGGCATACTCCTCCAGCGGCACATCGACATGCGCAATTTCACCGCCCGACACCTGCACTGTGCGCTCACTGGCAAGCGTATATCCCTGCGGGATCTGCGTCTGGCGAAGCAGATACCGCCCCTGTTCCAGGCTACCGGCATAGAACACGCTATCTGTCAGAAGCAGCGCATGCACTTCTCCATCCTCTGCGACGAGTTCAAAGCGCATCTGCGAACGTTCTTTATCGTCCAATTCACCGCCGGTGAGCCTGACCTGAACGCCGCCAAGCGCATCCAAACATACAAGCCTCTCCTCAGAAGCCTGCATATTCTTCACAGCAAAGCGAACGGCATCACCGGCACGGCAGCCGTCTGCAAGCATCTGTTCGTCGATAGCTGCTGCATATTCGCCTGCCTCCAGACTGATCTGCACCTGACCCGCCTCATCGCTCACAAGCTCAATACCAGTATCGGTCAGCTGTCCATCCTGTGTCACACGATAGATGCGAACAGGCATAGATGTGACCGGGGCATACACAGCTCCTCCAAACTCGTTCAGACTCTTCATCTGAACAGCGATCTGAACACTTCCGTGCGTCTCATGCTTAATCTGCACGCGGGAAGCAACGCCAGCCTCTGCAAGAACACTATGCTGCGCAGCCGGAGCGTGACCGGCAGGCGCATCAAGCGTCTCGACAAGCACCACACCGGGCGACAGCAGCGGCGTAACCGCCATACCGTCCTTGTCACAGGTTACCTCGAAACGTGCCCCTGTACTGTCAGTCAGCTGATAAACAGCGCCAGCAGCAGGTTCGCCATTCTCATCCACAGAAGAGAGAATCAGACGCGTATTCTCCGATGCAAAGGAGATCGCCTCTGCGTCAGACGGCAGTTCAAAAGTTTCGGATACCCGCTGCAGTCCCAGTCGGACTGCGTCTGCCTCGAGCATTGAAAGCGCATACTCGCCGCTGAGTGCTTCCACTCGGACATTGCCCTGCAATGCTTCCAGCTCAGCAGCAGCAGTACCGTCAGCTGCAATCAGCGTCAGCCTCAGCGCTTCGCTTATTGGCTGCTGCATGATTTCGCCCTGCTCATTCAGGCTCTCGCTCACCAGGGCAAACGACTGTCTTTCACGCGTCAGGAGCTCGATTTCCGCAGTTGTGATCTGTCCGGAAGTCACCGTCAGCACCAGCTCATCTGCCGCCTGCGCGCGCATGTCCCCACAAGCAATGGAGCCGAACTGCATGCCTGCATCAACGGAGAATTCAGATATCCTATATGTACCGGCAGGCAGCGGCTGAGAAACCGCCATACCCTCCGCATCCATCACATATGGACCATACTTATCTCCGTTTTCTTCACTTACAAGAGATACGCTGCTCTGGCCCACGCCCTTGCCGGCAGGCGCAAGCACGACGATGCGTCCACTCGCCTGAACAGCAGAAAGCTCGATAACCGTTGTAGAACCACTGCTGACAATCATCTGACCTTCCGTAATCGGAAGAATGACATCACCGCCGCCCTCATAGCTCAAGCAGACCTGATAAGTACCTTCAAGCAGGGATGCACGCGCCTGGCCCTGCTCATCCGTAACAATGGACATGGGCGGCTCACTGGCGATATCCAGCCGTACTCCCTCAAGCGGAGAAAGCGACGGCTGCGCATTATCATCAAGAACGCTCAGACGCATATCCAGCAGCACCGAGCCGGATGCAGGATGCTCAAACACAACGCGGGTACGATTAGCAGGCTCCACAAACGCATATACACCCGCTTCACCCACTTCACCGCCGGATACGCCACGGGCAGCAAACACGCCTTCAGGAAGAGCAGCTTCCTCAACGACGAATCCCTGCTGCACATCGCTATAGACGATCGCCTGACCTTGTTCATCCGTAGTAAGCAGGCTTACAGTACCATCCTGCGCCGTAACCTGCATATCAACGCCGCACACCGGATTGCCAAGAGAATCAACCGCGCTGATGAGCAACTCACCTGCCATAGCATTGCGCACGACGATTTGATCGCCAGTCACTGGAATCAGCGTTTCATCATCAAAGATGTAACCCTGCGGAGCGCTCTCCTGACGCAGATAGAATTCCGCCCCCTGCGGCAGGGAAAACAGCGTTTCTCCTTCGCCTGTACGGATCCGCATGGGTTCGCTAGGATAGAGCGGATTCGCCCACGGCGTCAGTTCGCCTGTTCCGGAAAAGACATATACGCCGAATTCCGCGCCGGACAGCGCCTCCACCACATTGGGAATATCTGTGCCGCTTTCCAGCGCAAGCCCTTCTACACGCAGGCTAATCGAGCCTGCAGCATGACTGACCTGCATGGCGGGAACATAAACATAGTCGCCCAAACGCTTCTCCTCAGCAGTTGCAGCCTGGCCGGCAATCAGCATGGCCACAGCACAAATCGCCGCGCTCTTTTTCATCCATCTCTTGTTCACAATATCTCCTCCGCAGAATGCAGACTATATCATTCGGCGTTGCCGGACAGGCACCGCCTCATCAAATCAGCATAATCATCCAGTATCTAATCAATTTTAATCCATATGACGGTACTTGTCAAGAAAAGCGAATTGTGTTATGCTTTGCGCGTGTATTTATGCAGATTACTTTGACTATAGAAGCTGATATCCCGGAGGACTTCATGTTTAATGCCTACAGCGAAACCTTTACCGTACGCGCAACAGACTGTGATATTCACCGAAGAATGCGCCCTGCCGCCCTGTTTGTCACCATGCAGGAAGGCGGCGAGCGCCACGCATTCTCTCTTGGCTTTGGGTATGACGCCATGATGGCACGCGGGCTGTTCTTTGTGCTTGCGCGTATCCACATCCGGTTTGAGCGCGCGCCGCGCTGCGGAGAAAAAGTCGTGCATACAACCTGGCCCGGCATGAGCAACCGTTTCTTCTGCCCCCGTTACCATACATTTACACTGGAAGACGGTACGCCTCTTGCCTCTGCGGGTGCGCTCTGGGTCATTCTGGATACCCAGAATCGCAAAATTGTCAGCCCGAAGACTGCAGATCTTCCCTTCCCCGATACCAGCGATATCCCTGCGCCGATTGATCTGCCCACACGCCTGCCGCAAATGGGTGAAGCGACACTTGCATTCAGCCGCACACCTGTATACTCCGATTATGACATCAACGGGCATGTAAACAACACGCGCTACATCAGCTGGCTGTGCGACGCGCTGGGCAACGACGTGCTTCATGACCGCTATCTGTGTGATCTTGTGGCAGGCTACGAAAAAGAGATCCGTGAAGATATTCCGCTGGACCTGACACTATCGCTTTCTGATGATCAGTTCACATTCCAGGTCGCATCAAAGCGCGGCGAAAAGCATTTTGCTGCAGGTGGATCTCTGCTTAAGGAGGCATGACGATGAACGACATACTGATTGCCATGCGCGAACGTGCCCACATCGATCCCACGTTCCGGGCTGCGCTGCTCAAAACCCGTGAGGCTTCTGATCCACTTGCTGCGCTATGCGACTTCGCTTCAGAGAACGGCTATCCGCTGACGCTAGGCGATGTAATCTCCGACGGCGAAGAGTTCTGCTGCAATCAAATGAAATCCACTAATGGCGGTAATCCAATGCCCTACGATTGCTTTGGATTTGACGACGCTTACGAGATGTTCTTTCTTTCCATTCTTTAAAACTGTATACAAAAAAGCATCCGATTAACGTCGGATGCTTTTTTGATTCACATGGTGATTCAGCGGGAAGGCGCTTCACAGCGCGTACACGGGGTGAGTCTGGTATACGGACTCTTATTGATATCCTTGTAGGTAAAGCTGCCGGAAAGCGGCAGATACTTGTCCGCTACGGACGGACACTCCGGATCAGCATGATAGAGCTTTCCGCCGTCTTTATTGTAATACAGTTTGGTTTTCGGGCCAGGCGTCGGGGTCGGCGTGGGCTCCGGACTGGGCGTAGGCGTCATATTCGGATCAGGCGTGGGTGTGGACTTGGGAATCAGAATGCCGCTGGACAGCGAATCCGGATCAATATACCAACCGTCTCCTTCATACAAAGCAATCGCGTCATACTGATAGGTTCGTACCTCTCCGCTGTAGCTGACATCAGCTTCGACAGTAATCGTACGCGCTGTGCTGGCATCCGTACCCGTTGGCGCAGACATCTGACGCCAATCGCTCAGCGGCTTCTGCGCAAACTTCCAGAAGAGCTGCTGCTGAGCGGAGTCAGCCTGAGCCTCGCGCCAGCTCGGGGGCGTATGCATCACCATGTCTGCAATAATGCCCCTACGCCATTTCTCCATGAAGTTTTCCAGCGCAATTTCCGAACCGGATTTTACATCGGATACATAGCCCGTCGCACCGGTGTCTGTGATGCCCAGATCCTGCAGGGACTGATCCTCACTGCCGCCGCTCATGCCGATTTCCTGCACATCGTCCATTCCGTCAAACGAATCGACAGTAAACACATTGGCAGATGGATCTGCATAATAATCACTTGGGAATAAGTAACGAGGTAGTTTTGCCATAATAACAATTATTTTTTAGGAAAGTTCGTTCTGTATTTCTTCGGCCTTTCTGCGTCGA
>JAFQIF010000139.1 GCA_017397695.1 Clostridia bacterium | reverse complement strand
ATACGGGCCATAGTTGTTGGAGCAGCGGGAGATGGTCACCGGCAGACCGAACGTGCGATGATACGCCAGCACCAGCAGATCCGCGCTCGCCTTCGAAGCAGAATACGGGCTGCTCGTGTGAATCGGCGTCGTCTCGGTGAAAAACAGATCCGGGCGGTCCAGCGGCAGATCGCCGTAGACCTCGTCCGTGGATACCTGATGATAGCGCGTGATGCCATACTTACGGCAGGCATCCATCAGCGTCTGCGTGCCCATGATATTCGTTTGCAGGAACACGCCCGGATTCTCGATGGAGCGATCCACATGGCTCTCTGCTGCAAAGTTCACCACAATGTCCGGATGCTCCTCTTCAAAGAGCGCGAACACCGCATCACGGTCGCAGATATCCGCCTTGACAAAGCGGAAATTGGGGTTATCCATCACGCCCTTGAGCGTGGACAGATTGCCTGCATACGTCAGCTTATCCAGGCAGACAATGCGATAATCCGGGTACTTGCCCAGCATATGGAAGACAAAGTTGCTTCCGATAAATCCGGCGCCGCCGGTAACAATGATGGTCATATTCTCTCTCCTTTGTTGTCAAAAAGAAACGTCAGGGCTTCCGCCCTGAAACCCGCCTGAGGGACACTGTTCCTCAGACTCCCTTCTTCGCTTCGCGGCGGTTTCAGGCCGCTTTGTATTGGCAGACTCCGTTTGTCATGGATACATCAATCTTCATGCAATCCTGTAGGGATGGCGCGCTGCTCCTCCCTTATTCTTCAAACGTAAAGTTGCAGTCCGAATCCTCGAGCATCGGCGAGGTTGTGTCTTTCTGGCTGAGCACCGGCTCCGTGATACCCCAGTCAACACCAATCTGAGGATCATTAAACCGGATGCCGCGATCACATTCCTTGCTGTAGAGGTTATCCACCTTATAGCAGAACTCCACATCGTCCGTCAGGGTCACAAAGCCGTGACCAAAGCCGCGCGGGATGAAGAGCATGCGCTTGTTCTCGCTGCTCAGCTCCACGCCGACCCACTGCTTATACGTTGGGCTTCCCTTGCGCAGATCCACAGCCACATCCAGCACTGCGCCCTTCGTCACCCGAACAAGCTTCGCCTGGGCCATCGGGCTATTTTGGAAATGGATACCGCGCAGCGTGCCCTTCTGCGCCGTGAAGGACTGATTGTCCTGCACAAATTCATTGGTGATGCCGATATCAGCAAAGGCCTTCGTGGAATAAGTCTCCATGAAATATCCACGGTGGTCGCCGAACACCTGCGGCTCGACGATATATACACCCGGGAGCTTTGTATCAATTCTTTTCATCAGTAACGCAGCCTTCCTTCCGCAACAGCCTTGAGATGCGCGCCGTACGGGCTCTTGCCGTAACGCTCCGCACTCTCCAGCAGCTTATCCCTTGTGATCCAGCCATTTTTAAAAGCAATCTCTTCCGGCGCGCTGATTTTAATGCCCTGGCGCTTCTCCACCATGCGCACAAAATCCGCCGCCTCCACCAGGCTGTCCATCGTACCCGTATCCAGCCAGGCAAAGCCTCGACCAAGAAGCTGCACATCCAGCACATCCTGCTTGAGATACATATCGTTGAGTGTGGTAATCTCCAGTTCGCCGCGCGGACTCGGCTTCACATTGTGAGCCATAGCAGAAACGCCCTTCGGGTAGAAATACAGACCGGTGATCGCATAGTTGCTCTTGGGGTTCTGCGGCTTTTCCTCCACAGAAATCACCTTGCCGTTTTCATCGAATTCCACGATGCCGAAGCGTTCCGGATCATTGACATAGTAACCGAAGACCGTCGCACGATTGTTCTGTTCGGCATTCGCCGCAGCTGCACGCAGGATCTTCGAGAATCCATTGCCATAGAAGATGTTGTCGCCCAGCACCATGGCACAGGCGTCGTCGCCGACGAATTCCTCACCCAGAAGGAACGCCTGAGCCAGACCATCCGGCGAGGGCTGCACGCAATAGCTGAGGTTCACGCCGAACTGGCTGCCATCGCCCAGCAGATTCTCGAAGCGCGGGGTATCCTCCGGGGTAGAAATAATCAGGATATCCTTGATGCCAGAGAGCATCAGCGTGGACAGCGGGTAGTAAACCATGGGTTTGTCATAGACGGGCAGGAGCTGCTTGCTCGTAACCATCGTCAAGGGATAAAGCCGGGTGCCGGCACCTCCGGCCAGAATAATACCTTTCATCTCGCATTCTCCCTATCATACATTCTATATTTCACATTCTTTGCATCATCTGTCCCACCTTAATCGGGTGAATCAGACGCCGCGTCCAAGATCTTTCAGTTCCTGAAACAGGTCCGAATCTTCAGGCAGCGTGCCCAAGGCCGTTCCGATACAGACCGAATACTGCTTCATCAGACAATCGTAGATACCCTGCTGTATCTCACGGCTTATATCCTCATGACAGTTTCGCTCCAGATAGTCCTTCAAAACTGCAATCATGTACGTATACACCTGACCATATATGGCGCGGTCGCTTGCACATTTTTCTCCCAAAACACGCTTTGCAGCCTGCAGGCATCGGAGTATCACGCGATCTTCTTCCTGGGATACATCAACATCTTGTCCATGACATGTATCTGCCGCCTCATTGAGAGACGCCTCCATTACACTGATACACCGCTGCACCGAGCATCGCTCGGGCATTGTATCTCTTGCGCGCGCAATGGCACGGCAGATAATCTCATAAGCACACAGAATCCGATCAGCAACCGCCATCTCATTCTCAGGAGCAGCCTTCCATCTCAGATCGATCTCTTCCAGAGAACGGGTTTCAACAAAGCATCTCTTTACATAGTAACCAGCCGGACGATTGTGGCTGTGAACCGTTGCAGTTGCTGAAAGCAGACCTACACATTCCCCCCGCTTAAGCAAGCGAAGTCCCATATCCAGATCCTCAGCAAATCCATGGCGGTACATATACCGGCGGAACACGTGCGCGTCAATCGCCGTAGATACGTCGCTGAGCGATCCTTTCTGACGCAGCTCATCAACACGCTCATTGCCGCTCATAGTATTGTAACGATCTTCGTGCTCAATGCCGATAAACTGCGTATGATACCATGAAGCAACACGATAATACAGTTCTGTCCCCTCCGGGCACTGTTCTCTGCATGTCGTTGCTGCAGCTTTTCCCTCAACGATCGGCATAATCAGATGATACATCCAGCGATTATCAAGCGGCAGCGCATCCTGCGTCATAAAAACCAGAATATCTCCCTGAGCATGAATCGCGCCCAGATTTCTGGCATACGAATGAGAGAATTCTTCCTGCGAAATCTGGATCACCTGCACGCCATAGCGCTCACAGCACGCTACCGTATCATCCCTGCTGGCGGAATCCACAGCGATGATTTCAATCTTCTCAATCATCTCCTGCTGTCCAAGTGCGCTGAGCAGACGCTCCATATCGCTGCCTGCGTTATATGTCGGGATGACCACGGAAACCGTTCCGGGATATACCGCGCCTGCATGGCAAGTAGGTTTCTCCCGCCTCTCACGTACATGCTTTTCAAAATAAGACTCGATCAGCACATCTGCATCAATCTGACTGCCACAGAAGACTTCTGCCTTGTAATACGGGAAGCATATATCCAGCGCCTGTTTTACGTCCTCATTGCCCGCAAATACATGGATCCCCTTCGGCAGAATTCGCGGCAGCTGCGTCAGATTCTGCGCATGCTGTTGGACATTCTGCTCGTGAATCCACCACATTACGCCTGACCTCGCATCAAAAAGATGATGAATTGCCGGCGCACAATCCAACGTATTTACAACGATTAATGAAAACAGGTCTTGAATGCTCTCCAGGACACCCGATTTATAAACATCCGGATCAACAATTACAGGAATCTGCTGCCCGCTGAGCTGCTCCAGGTATGCCCCACCCTTACAAGAGAATACCAGAGGGAGCATTCCCTTTTCGCTGAACTGCCGCATCAGCACATTGAGAGCGGACAGACCTTCGAACTCATCCAAGGATGGAACAATGAGGAGCACCTTGGGACTGCTGTCATGCTGATATGCAGAAAGCTTGTGCAGACAGGCATGCTGTTCCGTTCTGTTCTTCTTGCTGTAATGCTTTTTCAGCCCTTCAAAATCCCTGATTTCCAGTTCTTTCTGCATCTTTCTGGCATGCCAACGCGCACGAAGCTTTTGCATCACTCTGGTCAGCGTCGCTTTGATACCATTGCTTCGCCAATAAATCAGAAACTTATAAAACAACCTTACATACCGTTTCACTCGGCTCAAAACCATTTCCTCCAAAAGGGTCTTCCATTTTTCATTTGCTGCGAAAACGCTGCAATTCGTGATTCGTCCTCTCCGGCTTCTAACACAGCCAATACATCCGCGTCACGCACAATGCGGATACTGCACCGGATTGATATATCGGGCGCATGGTGCTGCGGGAGTGTGATCAGAATCTGCGGATCTGCAGATCCAAAGGCGATCCTTTCTCCGCACATAAATCCATTCACCGGTCTGTAATCCGTAAGCATAATATCTGCACAGCAAACGACCAGATTCTTGAGAACGCATCCTGCGCCCTCTACCGGATCAAACCGGATTTGAGACACATGCTCGGGAATATTGAGTTTTATATCAATACGGCACGTTTGTTCATCGAAAGGAACCACCTCACAAAAGTGCTCCGAAAAAGCGCCGTCTGTACTCAGATACAGCTTGGAAAATGTATCTCCGCCACCATACTCATTGAGTATGGTGCGCATCAGCGTTCCGGCCAGATCAACAAATCGCCTTTCAGCTTTCCTTCCCTGCTTAATCCGTCCAGCCATTTCCAGCATATGTGCATTGGCTTCCTTCACGATGGCATTTCGCTTCTCGCCAGACATCCTCTGCCTAAGCATATCCGGCCCAACCTGTCTGATCGAGCGCACCACACAGGCAGACAGCCCTGCAAGATCAAACATCCCATTGATCTTGGTCAGATTCGCAAGATTGAGCGCTACAGCCGGAACACCCTGAATCATCGCCGTCAGACAGCCATGCATGCTGGTTCCCAGAAAACACGCGGCACGCCGGATCACAGAGAGCATCTCAAGAGGAGAAAGCTCACGCTGAATCATAGCGAAAGGTGTTTCAAATGCATCGTTCAGAGCAGAAAGCACCTCTGTGTCCGGATGAATGTAACCAATGGGCATCAGCACACATGAGCTGTCTGTCCAGGCTTCAATCTGTCGCAGGCACGCCTGACAAGCCTCAGCAGACAATCCGCTTTCCTTGGCATTGAGCTGAAACAGATAATAATGCTCAGGCAGCTTCAGCTCATCGCGCAGGCTCTCATAGACAGAATCCAGCAGCTGCGCACCATACGTCTGCTCAATCAGAAAAACGCTATCCGGCACGATAACGGGCTGAATGCCAATGTCCTTTTGCAGAATTGCCGCACTCGCACCATCCCGAACCGAGACATAATCAACGGCCTCAAGTAGCTGCCGGGCTATCTGCTTGATCTTTCCGTTAAAATGAAATGGAACTCCGGGCGCATTCAGCAGAACCGGAATCTGATACTGCATGCCCACGAGAATAGGCTGCACCCAGAGTTCTGCAGCGGTCCCAGTCATATGATACAGGCTATCGTTGTCAACTACTTGCTGATCCAGACGGATAATATCGCCGCCTCCGCACACAATCGCATCAAACGGCTTCTTCTGATGCTCAGCTTCCAGCAGGCGAATGGGCAATACCGCTCTGCCATCGAACGGCTTTTCGCCGCCGATTGGAGAAAACAGTACAATTTCATCGATATCCAGATACTTATTCAATTCTGTTGACAATACGTCAGGGAAGAGAATATCACCGTAGTTTTTGTAATCAAACGTACCGATCTGCGCAATCCGATATCTTTTTTCTGCCTTATCCATCAGACACAACCTCTCAGATGCATACATTACGCATTAGCATTCTTCTTTTGCACGTACACATCACAGACTTCTTTCGTATCGCCAAACATCTTCACCTGCCCGTGATCCAGCCAGACCACACGATTGCACATACTGCGAATCTGCGGCAGACTATGGCTGACAAAAAGCACCGTTGTACCGCCGTGCATAAGCTCCATCATGCGCTTATAGCTCTTCTCCTGGAACGCAGCATCACCAACAGCGAGCACCTCGTCGACAATCAGCACCTCAGGCACAACCACCGTCGCAATCGAAAACGCCAATCTGGCAATCATACCAGACGAATAATTCCGCAGAGGCACATCAATGAACTGCCCGATCTCCGAAAATGCCACAATCTCATTATACTTGCTCTTGAGGAATTCTTCGGAGTACCCAAGAATCGCGCCATTGAGAAAGATGTTCTCCCGTCCGGTCATGTCCATATCAAAGCCGCTGCCCAGTTCAAGCATCGGCGCGATATTGCCGCGCACGGACACGCTGCCCTCCGTCGGCTTGAGGATCCCGGAGATGACCTTAAGGATCGTACTCTTACCAGCGCCATTATGGCCAATCAAACCGACGACCTCGCCGCGTTTAACATCAAAGCTGACATTTTTGAGTGCCTCAAACTCGTTATACTGAATCTTTCCCTTGATCAGCTGCACCACATATTCCTTAATGCTGCGGATATTGTCGTTTGCCATGCGAAAACGCATGGAAACGTCTTTTACTTCAATGATCGTATCCATTTGTTTTCACCTCACAGATACAGGACGAACTTGTCCTGATTCTTCTTAAACACAATCACGCCCAGCGCAAGAACAACAATCGAGGAAACAATGCACCACAGATACGCCGTCGGCGTAGGCGACACGCCGTCAATGATGCAGATACGCGCAAAGGTAATGTACTGATACATGGGGTTCATATGATAAAGCGTAAGCAGCTTGGCCGGGATGATGGTTTCGGGATAGAATACCGGCGTCAGATACATCCACATCATGCTCACCACGCCCCAAAGGAACTGCGTATCCTGGAAGAACGTCATAGCCGTGGTCAACAGCAAGCCCATCCCCGTTACAAAACCCAACAAGCAGAGGATGTCAAACACAAGCAACAGCAGCGCCGGACGCGGCCAGAGGCCAGTTGCCAGCATCACCAAAAGCAGCGGAATGAGCGCAATCACAAAATTGACCAGCGAAGAAATCACGCGGCTGACAGGATAGATGCACTTGGGCATATAAACCTTTTTGATCAGCGCGGCATTTCCCGTGATAGACGTCATACCCATGGAGACTGCTTCATTGAAAAAGCTCATAAATACAATACCTGTGAGCAGATATACGGCATAATTTGGAATATCGCTCTTGAACAACGTAGAAAACACAACATATTGGACGCACATGGTCATCAGAGGATTCAGAAAGCTCCACGCCATACCCAGTACGCTGCGCTTATACTTTGTCTTGAAATCGCGGCTGACCAGCTGCTTGACCAGGAAGCTGTAGCGCGTACACATCGTGCATACAGCCACAAGCGGATTGTTTCTGTTCTGCTTCGCCTGCTTCCACCAATACGCACACAGCGCAGCAAGCACAGCGAACGCGCCTGCAACAACAAACCAATATGTCTTGTAGAAATTGAGTTCCTCCGTGCCGCCTACTTTTACACAGAGCTTTCCCGCACCCATCTGTCCATTGACCGTATAGCGATCCTCTTCGGTAATATTCTGCACGATATCAAATCTTCCGGCAGTCACCGTATTGCCCGCATAAACCGTCACGGCATTGCCAGGCATACATCCTTCTGTCGTCAGCGTCATCCACAGCGTCTCGCCTGCACGGCCCAGCACAGGCTCATCCAGCACAATCTGCGTATACTTATCGTCTTCAAACGAATTCACATCCGCACGCTGAACAGCCACCTGGACACCCTGTTCATCTGTGAGGGCAATCGTCATCACGCCGGTATTCTCACGTCCATATGCCGCAGTCATCAGTGAAATATCCGTCATGTTGTCCGCAGGGACCTGAATTGTCTGGCGAATGGTCACGCCGTCCACAATTTCACCGACGGTTGTGCCGGCAGACAACGGATCGCTCGTAACCCTTGTATAATGAAACTGCTGGCAAGCCACAAGGTAAATCACGATCACCAGTGCCCAGTATGCTGCCGCCAGATATCCCAGCAACTTCTTCGACTTTTTCATATCCATAAAGCGTTATGCCTCACATCAATTATTCTTTGATTCTTATGCTCTCACCAGAAACCCAAGCAACATCCGCTTAATCGTGCATTGCTTGCAGCGGTATAATTTCTCATGACAAAACACATGTAATATCATAGTATTCCATACTCATTATACACTACGAAGGATAAAGCCGCAATAGATCAGACTAAAAACTACCGCCTGCAAATGCGGCAGACGATACGAACCTGAAAAAACGCGGAGAAAACTCTCCGCGTTCCTTTAATTTTCTTTCCGATTGTCGTCAAAAAAGCGCATTAGCGCATCGTAATAGCGCTCCGGCTCAAGAAACCTGGCCATACCATGGGCTGCGCCTTCAACCAGCAGAAGCTGCGCATTTTCTCCTGCCGCCAGGGCGATATCCTCACTCTGCCAGGCAAGCACATCCTCATCTCCTGTACCGTGGATGAGCAAAAGCGGTGTCTGAACGCCCTCTATGCAGCGGGCAACATCGCCCTGCGTCAGGCTTACGCCATGCTCCAGTCGATAAGCCAATGGAAAGAGACGCTGCTGAAGGATAGCCGGCTCAACCAACGCCAGCAGCTCCAGCGCCTTTTTTTCTACGCTTATATAGGCGCTGTCCGCCGCAATTGCAGCGACGCTGCCCGGAAGGCCATCGCCAGCAGCCAGCAGCGCTGCAACAGCGCCCTCATCCTGCCCAAAGATGACGATCTGCGCATTCCTGTCATTCATCATCATCCACTGAACCCACGCCTGTACATCCTGTGCATCCAGTATACCCAGTGATGCCACGCTTCCATCGCTGCTTCCATGCGCATACAAATCGGGTGTCAGCACCCTGTAGCCTTCCAGAGAAAGCTTACAGGCTACGTCCATCACCTGTGTATGGTCACTGCCCAGCCCGCCATGAAGCACGAGAGCCCACGGCGCCTGTCGTGCATTGCCAATCGGCATATATAGCTGCGCCGTTAGTCTGCCGCGTCCGGTGCTGAGCGAAACCGCTTCGCGCTGCACAACAGTAAGCCAACCTCGAACGCGCGTATGCGCCTGCTCCATGTGCATCTGCGCTTTCAGCGCTGAGCGCGTCACTCTGCCCTGCGCAGCTTCGGCGGTTTTTCTGCCATTCAGGGCCGCATCAAGCACATGAGCACCCGACACAGCAAAACAGGCTGCGCTTACCGCCAGCACAAAAGCAAACAAAAGCGCTGCCAGCAGCGCAGGTCTGCCTACGGCGTAGGTTCTTTTGTTCAAGATTCGCCATCCTCCCGAAAGCCATGATGCCTATTATAGCACATCAGAGATTAAACGGAAAGCGCCATGCACCCATCGTATTCGCTGACCAAAAAGAAGCGTATCTGTGCGCCATCCACCATTGCCTTTACGCGCTCCATGCTGTACAAATCTTCGTTATACGGCATTTTCCCGCCTTCCGGATGATGGCTGATCAGCCAGATTTCGCTCGCAGCAGGCGCAACGCACATACTGTCCGACTGCCAGTACGTATCAAACAGGCAGATATCGATCATCATTCCATTTTCATCCAGCGAGACGACAGCTGTGAGCGGATAACCGGTATGAAGCAAAAGCCTCTCGGCAATCTCTTCAATCCTGTGAAGCATAGGGTTCTTCCTTTCAGGTACATCAATTTAACCCCATTGTAAGCCCGGAAAAATGCAAAGAAAACAATCTGAAAAGAGTTTTTTGATGCCGTGAAACATGGAAAAAACCGGGGCCTTCGCTCCGGTTCGAATGATAAATCCTTTTTTAACAACAGCAGAACCACGGATAGAAGAACATCCGGCCGCCGCTGCAGCAGCTGCAGCACATCTGCAGCGCCAGGAATGTACAACACAGATTCGGCTGACCATAACTCTGCCTGCCGTAGCTTGTGCCCCGCTGTCCATACCAGCTTCCTCCGCCCTGAAGCTGACTGAGCAGCTGCTGATACTGCATATTGCCCGGCTCCATATTGACCGCCTGGCGCGCATATTCCATCGCCTGCGCATTATTATGCAGACCAGCCTGCGCCAATGCGCTGAGATAATACCAGCGCGCATTGCGCTTGCCAGCAGGCACGCTGTTGAGCGCATTGAGCGCTTCGGCATAATGGCCGGTATTGATATAATTCGCAGCAGCGCGCATTTCAATCACGGTGTCCTGTTCCTGCTGACGATACTGCTGTTGGCCGTAGCCATACGCGCCGCCGAAGAACGAAGCAAACGGATCATCGTCGTAACCCTGACCATAGCCGCCATAGCCATATGGACGCTGCTGTTGCTGCTGAGGCCCGTTATAGCCGCTGCCGGCGCGCGCACCGCCGCCCTGGCGCCTATGCATGATCTCCTCGTATGCCTGCTGGACTTCCATGAACTTTTTTTCTGCCTGAGCAGCGTCCGGCTTGCCCACATTTGCATCCGGGTGATACTTTTTGCACAGTTGTCTGTATGCTTTTTTGACCTCGTCGTCTGTCGCTGTCGGGGAAACCCCGAGCACCTGATACGGATCTGTCATTGCTTATTCTTCGCCTTTCTTCTCTCGCCTGCGTTTTCAAACCTGAGCCAGATGCCCGAATACAGGATATTGCGCATGATCTCCGCATCCTCCAGCAGCGGCAGGCGCTCAAATGCCAGCGCCGCGCGGGCCATCATATCCGAGAGCATCTGCTCACAGTGCATGGCAAATGCTTTATCCCTGCTTCGCTCAATGAGCGGATTATAGTTCTTTTTTTTGATATCGCGCTCGATATCTTCATAGCAGTCACACAAATAGATGAACTTGCCCAGATAAAAGCCCAGCTCTCTGAGATCGCGCGCGTATACGTCCTCGCGCATCACGTAAAGCTCTGCGAGCATCTCGCCCGTCAGATTCGCTGCCGCGTCAAGGTTCTGATCATTTCT
>JAFQIF010000138.1 GCA_017397695.1 Clostridia bacterium | reverse complement strand
TTTTACCGCCGGCATTCAGGTTTGTACAGCCTGAGTGCCTTTTTTTGTATAGCAAAGGAGCCGCCTCGTAATGAGACGCCCCCGTTTCTTTATATTTATTCAAGAAAACGGCTTTTCCGGGCAGTTTTATGCGGTATTCGCGCATAATCCTCCACCCGGAAGGCCGTTTTCTGTTTTACTGCGGATTTCGATCTGAGAAAGCTCCGCATTCTTACACGATTCCCCTGCTATCGTGTAATTTTGAGGGCAATCGTGTAATAATGGGATCAATCGTGTAATAATGCACCGGAAAATTTAAAGGTGCAATTTGCCAGGAACTGGTGCAGATTTCGAGAGATCACGAACAGGTTTGCAGAAAAATATCCGCCCAGCTAGGCAGCTTCAGCAAAAATGCAGGAGCCGTGAGCAAACAGGGCGCAGTATCTGAGCAGCCGCCACGGAAAACTCATATACATCCACTTCGTATGCTTGAGAAGTCCTAGCTCCCACCCAGTATAATATTTCCGCTTCAATGAACAGGAATCAATGGAAATAAAGCCTGCCGTCTCGCCCGGATACAGTTCCATATAAACCTGAGCGACGTATCCGCCCAAAGACTGACCGATCAGAACCGGTGCATACGCCTGCTCCTCAAGCAGAATTTCATGCAGCCATCGGGCCATATCATCCATGGAGAAGGTCAGCCCGAACGGACGGGATTTTCCGTGGCCAGGCGCATCCCACACAATACAATTGCAGCGACCAGCGAAATATTCCATCTGCTTATCAAAAAGGCGATGATCTGCCGTCAATCCCGGCAGAAATACGAGCCATTTTCCGTTGTTTTCCGCGCGGCTGATCCAATAATGAATCGTGCCAGACGGCGTTTCAAATATCTTTTCCTGAACGTTCATCCTGCACACCTCACAGCTTCATCATACGGTATCCAACGCCGATGTGGGTCTGAATATACTGGGGCGAATCAGGCGCTGATTCCAGCTTCTTGCGCAGCGTTGCCATAAACACGCGCAGCGAGGCCACGTTGTTCTCCCATGCGCTGCCCCAGACCTTCTGTGTGATGAAGGTATGGGTAAGCACCTTGCCTGCGTTCTGCGCGAGCAGACAGAGCAGTTTGTATTCGATAGGCGTCAGATGCAGTTCTTCATCGCCAAGGTAGGCGCAGCCCGCCGCGTAATCTATGCGCAGCCTGCCGTTGATAAATTCTGAAGAGGCCGTGTCCACATTCATGATAGCCAGCCGCCGCTGGGTAACGCGCAGCCGGGCCAGCAGTTCTTCCACAGAGAAGGGCTTTGTGAGATAATCATCCGCCCCGGCGTCGAGCGCGCCGATCTTGTCTGCATCTTCGCTGCGGGCGGAGATGACAATAATTGGAACATTTGACCACATGCGCACGCGGGAGATGATTTCTACGCCGTCCATATCCGGAAGGCCCAGATCCAGCAGGATGATGTCCGGATTGTGGGACGTGGCGGCAAGGATTGCGCTCTCGCCGTTGACGGCCTCCACATAGCGATAGTCGTGGGCTTTGAGTGTAGCGGCGATCAGCGTGCGGACGGCTTTATCATCCTCGATCACCAAAATCAGGGGCTTATTCATGGAAAGAAACCTCCTCAAGAGGAAGGGTGAATTCAAAAACTGCGCCGACAGGCAGATTATCACGCACTGAGATCGTGCCGCCGTGCGCGCTGACGATGGAGCGGCACAGGCTCAGGCCCAGTCCGAGACTTCGGCGGCTGTCAGCGGCATAGGGTGCGCCGGTGTAGAACATTTCAAAGACCTTTTCCTTAGCGTCTTCAGGAATTCCGGGTCCCTGATCCGCCACAGCCACAAGCGCCATGCCGTTCTGCTGCGAAACGGAAATCAGGATCTCCGATCCCTGTGGCGTATACTTGACGGCGTTATCGATCAGGTTGATCAGCACCTGCACAATCAACTTGGCGTCAGCATGAACCAGAATCAAATCATCCGTCTTTCTGATGATAATGCGATGTTCCATACTGCGGCGGCTGACATGGCGCAGCGCTTCGTCGATGATCTCCTCCATCAGTTCGGCTGATGGGTTCAGATTCATGCGCCCGTCCTCGATCCGGGTGACGGACAGCAGATTTTCCACCAGATTGATCAACCACATGGATTCATCGTGAATATTCCGGTACAGCTGCCGCCGGGTGGATTCGTCAAAGGCCTCGTCACCGGAGAGCAGGATGCTGGCGTTGCCGGAGATGGAGGTCAAAGGGGTGCGCAGATCATGGGAAATGGCACGCAGCAGATTAGCCCGAAGCTGCTCATTTTTTGCAAGAATGGCGGCCTCTTCCTTTTCACGGGCATTTTTTTCATTTTCAAGCGCCAGCGCGCCCTCGCCCAGCATAGACAAAAGGACGCTGTTTTCAAAGGAATCCAGCTTGCCTCCGTTCATGGCAATGCCTACCACGCCGTATACGCGCTCATTGATGCGAATGGCTAGGTACAGGCTGGCGGATTCGGGAAACATATCGGTCGTCGCACCGGCATGGCGGTTGTTCTGCGCCACCCACTCGGCAATGGCCCGCTCGCCGGAAGTCATCATAGGCCGCTTCAGTTCGTGACCGTCTGCCGGAAAAGGCACAGGCTCCATGAGTCTGCCGGAATCCATCGGATAGATGACGACGTCGCGGTTCAGGAGCTTGATGAGCTGGCCTGCCAGAATAGAAATAATTTCGTCCCGGTTTTCAGCACGATTGAGCAGCTGGTCGGTATCAAAAAGAATACGGGTGCGGTAGGCTGCCTGCGCGGACTGCCGGGCGTTCTCCTTCAGCCGGATAGCCAAAGAACCAGTGATATAGGCTGCGAGGAACATGACGGCAAAGGTGATGGGATAGCCCGCGTCAAAAGCATGCAGCGAAAAGCGCGGTTCTGTAAAGATAAAATTGAACAGAATAACGCTCAGTACTGCCGATGCGATGGAATAAATCTGATGGGTGGTAACAATGGAAGTCACCAGAACGCCCAGAATATAAACCATAATGATGTTGGCGTCGGTAAAACCCAACGCGAACAGAATCACATTCACCAGTGAAACCAGCGCCAGAATGGCGGCGCTCCTCATGGCGTCTGCAGCGCTGAACGGCGGCAGCTTCTTCCTTGCCCGCCTGGGTCGGTACGGACGATTGGCGGCGCCATCCGGAATGATGTGAATATCCACATTGGGCACGATGGCAATCAGGCGGTCGGTCAGCGTGGGTTTGCGGAATATGTGGTTTCTTCCGACGGCGCTGCGGCCCAAAACGATCTTCGTGATGCCGGATAGACGGGCGAACTCTGCAATTTGATAGGGCACATCGTCGCCCTGCACCGTCTCAATGGTCGCGCCCAGCTGTTTGGCAAGCCGCGTATTGGCATCCAGACGCTTTCTGTTTTCGGATTCCATCGCAGAAAAGTCCGGCGTCTCCACATAGAGGGCGGTCAGACTTCCCTGAAATGCCTCCGCCATCCGGGCGGCTGTCCGTATGATCTTGGCGTTGGATGGTGCTGAGGACAGACAGACGAGGATATGTTCGCGGCTGCCGTTTACATCTTGCACCATAGCCCATTCTCCAATCATGATATTATTCCTATATTATAGCACCTCTTCCGCTTATTTTCCACGGTTTGGCGCGTGATCATCCAGCTTGTCTTTGCTTTTTTTGCGTGGTTTGACGAAAAATTCAAGTCTTCCCATCAGATAATATCCGCCGACTGCCAAAAGGACCAATGCGATTATAATCGTAATTTCTTCCATTGGATCATCTCCCCTTTATTGTAGTGATCGGCATCATATGTGAAAGCAACGGTGGATGTCCCTGTGGCTGCCCAGAACCAGCAGAGTCATTTCGGATGTGAGCAGGGTCTCGGGTGCGATGGATATATCCAGCTTCCGGTTGCGCTTGGTCGCCAGCAAATTGATATGGTGCCTGCGGCGGATATCCAGCAGACCGACCGTCTTGCCCACCCAGTGCAGGGGGACGGCCACTTCCACGATGGCCTTGTCTCCTTCCAGTTCAATGTAATCAAAAATATGATCCGAGCTGTAGCGGATGGCCGTCCAATTGGCCAGCTGCTTCTCGGGATAGACAATCTCGTCCGCACCGTTGCGCAGAAGAAACTTGGCATGGACGTCCCGGTTGGCCCGCGCGACAACAAACTGCGCACCCAGCTCCTTGAGCAGCGAAGTGGTTTCCAGAGAACTCTGAAAATTCTCGCCAATCGCGACAATGCAGACGTCAAAGTTTCGCACACCCAGCGACGCCATGAATTCCTCGTTTTTGCTGTCGCCAATCTGCGCGCTGGTCACATAGGGCAGCACGGCGTTGACGCGATCCTCTGACTGATCAATGGCCATCACCTGATGGTGCAGTTCATGAAGCTTGATTGCGATATGCCGGCCAAACCGGCCAAGACCGATTAACAGAATGGATTTCATGATCTTCTCTCCTTATCCAACGGTTATTTTCTCTTTGGGCAGCTTTGCGGCATACGGTCTGGTGCCGGACGCGGCTGCGAAAATCAGCGTGAGCCCGCCTACCCGGCCCATGAACATCAGGACGATCAGAACGATGCGGGAAACATATCCCAGAGTTGGCGTAATGCCTAGCGTCAGGCCCACCGTTCCGATGGCTGACGCTGCTTCAAACAGGCAGGTGAGCAGCGGCAGCCCTTCAACCCAGCTGATGATCATGCCCCCCGTAAGAAACAGCATGAGGTAAAGCATCAGTATGGTCGCAGCGCTGCGTACGGTATCCGCTTCTATGCGGCGGCCGAAGCAACGAGTGATTTCGCGTCGTCTGCATACCGCCAGCGCGGAAAGGAACAGAACTGCCAGCGTCGTGGTCTTCATGCCGCCGGCAGTAGAGCCCGGCGAACCGCCGACAAGCATGAGGATGATTATCAGAAACTGGGACGTCTCACTGAACTCAGCCAGGTTCACAGTGTTGAACCCAGCCGTTCTGGGGGTGACGGACTGAAAAAGCGCCGCCAATGCACGTTCGCCCAATGGCAGATGAGCCCATTCAGCCCTTGAAAACTCGCAAAAGTAAAAAAACAGAGCAGGCAGAAGGATCAAGATAAAGGTTGTAGAGAGAATTACCTTGCTCTGCATCCGGTAGGCATGCAGGTTATGCCGGTTGGTCGTAATATCCTCCCATGTCAAAAAACCAATGCCGCCGGTAATGATCAGCGCCATAATGATCAGGTTGACCAACGGATGCCGTGCATAACTGGTCAGCGAGGAATACTGAGCGTTCACACCCATCAGGTCAAAACCGGCATTGCAGAAGGCGGAGACAGAGTGAAAAATTCCGTACCTCATCCCGTCGAAAAAACCCATATCTCTGATGAAACAAATTCCAAGCAGGACCGCTCCGATCAATTCAATTCGGAGCGTGGCTTTTATAATGAAGCCTGTCAGCTTGACGACGCCGCCTATATGATGAGCAGAAATCGCCTCCTGAAGGGTGCTGCGCTGCATCAGGCCAATCTTCTTGCCGGAAACCATAGCAAAGGCCACTGCTGCAGTCACCACGCCCATGCCGCCGATCTGAATCAGACACAAAATGACCGTTTGGCCAAACCTTGACCAATAGGTTGCGGTATCCTGTACCACCAGCCCGGTGACGCACACGGCGGATGTGGAAGTAAACAGCGCCTCCATAAAATCTGCGTGTCCGCGCCCGTTTTTTGCAATCGGTAGTATCAGCAGCAACGCGCCGATCAGAATCACCGCCGAGAAACCCAGTATAATTATCTGGAAGGAATTCAGACGGATTCTTTCAAACAGTCTCTTCATGCCAAACCCATCCTTGTAAGTCTTTGATTACAGCTTTATTATCGCATAGATGCTGCTAAAATGGCGTGAGCATACGTGTCCTGACATTAAGATGGTACAAAGATCCTTATTTCCTCTGGCCCCAGCTGTCAATTTCAATACCGTTTTCATAGATTAACCCCGGCATTTCCAGAGCTCACCACTCCGAAAATGCCGGGGTTCTATCTACATCCTATTCATTTTTCCTCAATCTGAACAACCTCAATCATCCCATTCTTAAATTCAAACTCAATTCTCCCATCCCTGCAAACCGTCGCCTTTTCCAGCAGCATGTTCCACAGTTGCGCATCCCATTCGTCCAGAATCAGCGGCGCCGTTTGAAGCAGATCAATAAACACCCGCAGTTCCCGGTCCCGCGCCTGACGCCTACTCTTCTCCTCCTGCAGAGCCTTCACCCTCTCCATCGCCTGCTCATACCGGGCGACGAGTCCGTTGTACTTACGCGCATACTCATCACGCGCCAGCGCGGCGGAGGCATTTTCCTGCACGCAGCGCCTGACCAGATTGGCGACCACTTCTATCTCCTCAGTCAGTACACGAATCTGCTCATCCAGTTCGCTGCAATCAGCCAGCATAACTCGCATTTCCTCGCAGTCCGCAACCACGGTTTTCCTCCCGCCCAGCATCCGGCTATACGCTTCGCGGAACGCTTTCTG
>JAFQIF010000137.1 GCA_017397695.1 Clostridia bacterium | reverse complement strand
GGGTCATTCCCAGTGATGGCTGAACTACGAAAGGAGTAATGAACAATGACCAACCTTCAGTTGATTGAAGCCCGTGAGGCGGGCAAGATTCTCGGCGTAAACGCCAATATGGTGTACAAGCTCTGGCACGAGAACAAGCTGGATTACTGGTGCATCCATGGCACGATGAAGACAAACATGAATGCCATCGAGGCATTTCTGGAGCGTTTCCGCAACACGGAAACGCCGGTGATGGAGTAAGGAGCGCGTATGGGCGTCATATACTACCGCAACCGGAACAAAGGCAAGGTGGGCAAGAACGGAAGGCCGCTCAAGCCCCGGTGGGAATATCGCTTTGCCGGCGCATTCGTCCGGGGCAAGCGCATCATCTTTTCCAAGAGCGGCTTTGCCACCAAGCAGGAAGCCATCGCCGCCGGTACCAAGGCGCAGAACGAGTACATGAGTACCGGCGCGGTGTTTGTCGAATCGCAGATGAGCTACGCAGATTGTCTGGACAGCTGGATGGAGAACTACGTGAAGATCCGCTGCGCACCGTCGACCATTCGCAACTACGAAACCTTTGTGCGGGCGCACATAGCCCCGGCGCTGGGCAATTATCGGCTGACCTCCATCCGGCACGAAACGGTGCAGCGTTTCATCATCGACCTCTACCACCGCCAGTACGCCCGAAGCACCATGGTCAACCTGCTTGGCGTGATCTCCTGCTCCATGCGCTATGCCAAGCGGCAGGGCTGGATTCAGATCAATCCGGCGGAGGATATTGATCTGCCCTCGCGACGTGAGAGCACCCTGCTGCCCAGTAAACATCGGGACGCCATCCCGAGGGAGATGATCCGGCAGATACTGGAACGCTTTCCTGAAGGGCATTCCTCGCACCTGCCCATCATGCTGGCGTACCATTGCGGCCTGCGCAAGGGCGAGGTATTCGGCCTGTCATGGGATATGGTGGATCTGGAGGAAGGACTTTTGTATGTGAGGCGGCAGATGCAGCGCTGCGGCGGAGGATGGCAGCTGGTACAGCCCAAGTACAACTCCTCCCGCCGCGTCCGGCTGGATCCGGTGATCTGGGATCTGCTCAGGCGCACCCGTGAGCAGCAGCTCAAGCTCAGGGATCATTATGGCGAACTGTACACGGTGACGCACATCAACGAGGAAGGCCGCCTCGGGGAAGCGGGCGAAGAAATCGAACTGGTCATGATCCGCGACGACGGCAGATTCATCCTTCCCGAGGTGACGCACAACATTTCCCATGTCGTGCGCAAGGAACTGGGCTACGAACTCTTCGACTTCCACAGCCTGCGCCATACCCATGCCACCGAACTGTGCGAAAACGGCGTGAACCTCAAAGAAATCCAGCGCCGCTTGGGCCATAAGAGCTTTGAGGTGACGAACCGGATTTACCTTCATGCGACCGACGCCATGGAGCGGGAGTCGATGGAGCTCAGGCAGAAGATGTACGGCGCAGATAACTGAATAGGGATAGAAGAACCCCGCCTGTCAGTGAGTCGAGGATGGCTGCTGATGGGTGGGGTGTTGCGGTATTTAGTCTAATATCATGATGTTGCGTAACAAGCCTATTAAAGAAACCATGCAAGAAACTACGCAAGATAACACTTAAGATGTTGCTAAGGCTGCCTCCTTTAGTAGCCAATGATGAGAAGGCCTTTCAACGGCAAAACAAGCCTGTTGGTAGAATATAGCACATCGAAAAAACTGCAAAGTGTTTCAAAATCCTTATTGTTACGGTATATGTTTCTGACTGCGATGCACAGATATTCTGCATCATACATTGCGCAGGCTTCAAAAAAATCCTTC
The DNA here is from genome assembly GCA_017397695.1 of Clostridia bacterium. Next base: position 1,941 of record JAFQIF010000137.1, on the reverse strand, counting down.
AGAAACTGATAATTTACTACGGCGCGGCCGGCCTCAACCTCAATCACATATTTTGCTTCTTCATGGTAGGCATCTGCATCGAAAGCGAGCTGAGTTTGTCCGTTGATTCCAAACAATACGGGGACATGGATTTTATCTTCAGCACGTTTGCTTTTCTCAACGGAGAAGCCGATAGATTCCAGACCAGTACGCAATTCGGCCAGCACGTCATTGCTGTGAAGTGAGTGTGTATCAGAATCGATAGAGCTCTGAACATTCTGGAATGTCTGTACAATTTGCTGAGATAGAGGATCATATCTTCTTGTTTTGGGGTAGTACATCCAGTTAATCATACAAGTCCTCCTTTACAGCCTTCACCAGCAGCATCATGGGTCTACGCATTTCATCCGGCATGACGGCGCGCCATTCTTCCGGCGGCATGGCTTCTTCAACGGCTTCGATGCGGAATCCCGCCTTCAGCAGCCTGCCGAGGATCTGCGTCAGAGTGTGGTGGTATTTGGTGATCGTGTGGCCGAGAAAATCGGTCTTTCTCAGGCCGGGGTAATAGTAATCGGCCACCGGCCACGTGCCGTCCTGGGCAAACTGCTGGTTCACGCCTGCGGTGAAGGTGGGATGCTCGATATTCATCAGGAACACGCCGCCGGGACGGAGGGTTTCGTGGATGCGGCGGTAGACGGCGTCCAGATCCTCCACATAGTGCAGTACCAGATTCGATACTGCCAGATCAAAGGATTCTTTTGGATAATCGTACTCCTGCAGGCTGCAGACGCGGTAGGTGATGCCGGGTGCATCGTTGCGCTTTTTCGCCTCGGCGATCATCATTTCGCTCTGGTCGATGCCCAGCACGCTCCCTGCGCCGTGATCGGCGGCATATCTGCAGTGCCAGCCATAGCCACAGCCCAGGTCCAGTACGTCCCTGCCGGTCATGTCGGGAAACAGCGGCTGAAGCTGATGCCATTCGCCCGCGCCGTCAAGGCCCTGCTGACTGCGGCTCATCTGCGCATACGCGGCGAAGAATTCAGGGTTGTCATAGTGATTCATGCTCAATCTCCATTTAGAAAGTCTAATACGAGCTTGTTAAAGTCCTTGGCCTCCTCATACAGCCCATGCCCCCATTCAGGATACATCTTGAGCTGTGCTCCGGGAATCGCCGCAGCCATCTCCAGGGATGCCTCTGCCCCCAGAGCGAGATCCTGTTCGCCGCCGATGACCAGCGTGGGAACATTGATCTTCGCGAGGTGTTCGGATGCATCGTGCGTAAGGCAGGCGCTTGCCTGAATAAAGAAGCGCTCGTAGGACTTGGGCTTGGTCAGCCTGCCTACCAGAGGAGCCATCCAGCGATTCTTGCGGTAGTAGGCGTCGGAGTACATTCGGCGCAGGTTGCTGTCCATAAAGGCTGCATGGTTGCCGCGCCGGGCCAGATCAACCCACTCCTGCACGGAATCGGTCAGGATGGGATTGGGTCTACTGCATGTAACTGCCAGCACCAGCTTGCCAAGGCGCTCCAGGTAATCCTCTGCGAAATGCTGTGCGATCATGCCGCCCATGGACACACCCATGAGGTCAGCCTTTTCGATGCCCAGCACATCCATGGCCTCTTTCAAATCACGGGCCATATCGCGGGTAGTGTGTCCCTGGGGGAGATTATTCCGTCGACTGAACATGTACACAGTATAGTCCCTGGCAAAAATGCGGTACATGAGCGCCATGGGCAGAGCTGTGCCTTTGACGGTGGTGAGACCGTCGCCCAGGCCGGGCAGCATGATGAGCGTTTTCTTGCCGCGTCCGAAGCGGACGTAATGCATGGTGTCATCGCCTAACTGCAAGGTGCCGTTGCGGATCGACATGGTCAGCCCTCCTTGGTTTATCACTCTGCCTTGATCGCAATCTTGATCACGCCGTCCAGCCGGTTCTCAAAGACGCGGTACGCCTCCTCGATAT
>JAFQIF010000136.1 GCA_017397695.1 Clostridia bacterium | reverse complement strand
CTCAGCTTTAGCTGGGGCTTTTTCATATCCAATCGGTGATTTCCAACCTCCCGGGCAGCCTCAGCCAAGTGCGTAAGTACTTGGCCAGGTGAGCCCATGGCGGCGCCCAGTGGGCACAATACAGCCATGGGCGAACGCCCGGGAGCGCTTCATGCAGAGCAGCTTTCAGCCTCAGCTTTAGCTGTGGCTTTTTCATATCCAATCGGACAAGTTCTTTATTATCCGCCCATCCCAGCAAACGTGCAACATAGTACTTGGCTAGGTTCAGCCATGGCGGCGCCCAGTGGGCGCAGAACAGCCATGGCTGAACGCCCGGGAGAGCAGGATACTGCCGGATTCCATATGAAGAAGCTCAGCATATGCTGGGCTTTTTCTTTTTTCAAGGATATGGTACAATGGGGAACAAAGGATGATTAAAGGGGAAGTTGCGGATGAAGAAGTGGATGGGAATCCTTGCGCTGTGCGTACTGATCATGTATGCTGCAATTTCGCAGGCGGAAAAGGCAAAAGAGATCACAGCAGATTGTACGCTGACCGGGTCTCAGAAAAAGACGATCGATCATATGCGCGATGGACGGTATTTTACCAACTGGCTGGCTAACAAGGGTGGTGCACTGACCATTGCTGCGCCGCAGGGCGAAGTGATTTCCGGCGTCTATGTCCAGTTCTATGAGGTTGGATACGCCTTTGATGTGGAAACCAGAAACGACGCAGGGGAATGGACGCAGGCGGCTGCATGCGATACGGATTTTCTTACGGGCTATGCCGTGCTTAATACGCCTGTGCAGGAAATCCGCATCCGTGCAAAGGATGAGCGCGCGCGCATGTCCATTGCTGAAGTTCATGTCTTTGCAGAAGGCGAAATGCCAGGCTGGGTACAGCGCTGGCAACCGCCGTGCGAGGATGCGGATCTGCTGGTGATATCGGCGCATCCGGATGATGAGATTCTGTTTATGGGAGGAACCATTCCATATTACGCGGGTGAGAGAAAAATGGATGTGCAGGTGGCGTATCTGGTGCCATCCATGCCGTATCGCGAACTGGAACTGCTGGACGGTCTGTGGTTGTGCGGTGTGCGCCATTATCCGGATCTGGGGCCGTTTCCGGATCGGTTCAAGCTCTATGTACGCGATATGTATAAGGAAAAGGGATGGAATGAATCCCGCGTGCTGCGATATGTCACGGGGCTGTACCGCCGCTATATGCCGGAAGTGGTGGTCACGCACGATGTGAACGGAGAGTATGGCCACGGCGCGCACAAGGTGGCAGCCGATGCGGCGCAGCGTTGCATTGCGCTGGCAGCAGACGCAGCCTGGCAGGATGAGCAGCTGGCATATAAGCAGCCTTGGCAGGTTAAGAAGCTCTATCTGCATCTGTATGAGCTGGGACAGCTGCGCATGGACTGGCGCGTTCCTCTGGATGCATTCGATGGAAAAACGGCGTTCGATATGGCGGAGGCAGCATTTCAATGTCATACCTCCCAGCTTAAGACAGGTTATTGCGTGGAAGACTTTGGCCCGTACGATAACGCTGTCTTCGGCCTGACGTTCAGCGCTGTAGGCGAGGATCAGGATAAGAACGATTTTTTCGAGCACATACAGCCGTGATTACATAAAAAACGTTCTTTTATCAGAATCTTTTTCCAGGCGCAGGAAAGCAGATATTTTTGCGCGAAATAAATAGAATCGTGTTTTTCACGCTCAAGAGAAGGATGGGATCGCGCCGATGAGATTTGCGAAAATGCATGGCCTTGGCAATGATTATATCTATGTCAACGCCTTCGAAGAAAAGATCGAGGATCCCAATGCGCTGGCGATTGCCGTCAGCGACAGGCATTTCGGTGTGGGCAGCGACGGCCTGGTGCTCATTGCACCCAGCAAGATTGCAGATTTTCAGATGCTCATGTATAATGCGGACGGTTCGCAGGGCGAGATGTGCGGCAATGCAAGCCGGTGCGTGGCAAAATACGTCTATGATCGCGGCATGACGGACAAGACGATGGTCACGCTGGAAACGCTTGCCGGTGTCAAGACGCTGCATCTGACCATTGCAGAGGGGAAGGTTTCTGCAGTGCGTGTGGATATGGGCGCGCCGAAAACGGTCTGCGAACAGGTTCCTTGCCAGCTGGGCTGCGGTGTGGTCACACGGGCCAGGATTGAGGCGCTGGATCGCACATTTGAAATCACGCCGGTGAATACTGGCAATCCGCACGGCGTCGTCTTTCTGGACGAGCCTGTGGAGGAATTTGACATTTACAGATATGGTCCGGTGCTGGAAAAGCATCCGGCCTTCCCGAAAAAAGCGAATATTGAGTTTGTCAATGTGCTCTCGCGCGATCGGCTGCGCATGCGCGTATGGGAGCGCGGCAGCGGCGTGACGCTGGCCTGCGGCACAGGCTCCTGTGCGGTGCTGGTGGCGGCGAACCTGTGCGGCCTGGCGGACAGACGGGCAACCATCGTGCTGGATGGCGGCGAACTGGTGGATGAATGGGATGAAGTGACGGGACATGTGTTCATGACCGGCCCGGCAACCCATGTGTTTGACGGCGAGTACGACCTTTGAGGTGACCGGAAAGAGAGGTACCCCATGACGCTCGTTTCTGACGCGATGATCTTTGCCGCCGGCGCGCACGACGGCATGCTGCGTAAGGGCACGCACATTCCCTATATCCTGCATCCCGGCGAGGTAGCTGCCATTGCCGCTACGCTTACGGATGACGAAGAGGTGCTTGCTGCGGCGATTCTGCACGACGTGATGGAGGACTGCGGCGTGAGCGAGGGGGCGCTCAGCGTGCGCTTTTCTGAGCGCGTGGCTGCGCTGGTAAAAAGTGAGACGCAGGAGCGAAGCGGCGATCCATGCGAGACATGGCTCAAGCGCAAGCAGGGGGCGATCGCGCGTATTGCGCAGGGCGACAGAGCCGTGAAGATCATCGCGCTCAGCGATAAGCTGAGCAACATGCGGGCGATTCACAGGGATTTTGATCAATACGGAGAGGAACTGTTTTTTCGGTTCCATCAGCACGACAAGAAGCTGCATGCCTGGTATTATCGCAGCTGCGCGGCGCTGCTGAAGGGGGAACTGGGTGATACGAAGGCGTGGCAGGAGCTTGCAGAGCATATCGAATACGTATTTGAAGGAATTGGCGAGACGATCAGGGAGAAGGAAGCTTTTGCCGGATAGACGCAAAGAGACGGGAGAGGCAGGAAAACCCTCTTGACAGATGTCGCATAATCCTGTATTATAATTCGAAGGATTCTGTGGAATCCGAGCGAAATTGCAAAGAACTGAATGAATGCGGAAGGAGCAGAGGATATGAAGCGAATGGACAAATGCATTTGCCAGAGCATGTCTTCTTCGTCTTTCCTTTTCTTTTGTGCATGATAACCGCCTTTTGGCGGTTTTCTTTTTGCGCGGCGTTCATTGACGGTATACGGAAAATGCGCTATAATTTCGCTGAAATACACAAGATCGTGTATATTTATGCATCATTTATTCATTTGCTCTGCGGCCGGCGGCCGCTTCTGCTTCCGTAGGATTCTGCAGATCAAAACGCTTTCTGCTTGCGGCAGAGCGTTTTGCAGAGATTCCGACTTTCACGAAAAGAAGGAGAGATCCGATGGCAACTTTGATCTTGGAAGACGGCTCCCGTTTTGAGGGAACCCTGTTTGGACATAAGCAGGCCGTCAGCGGCGAGGTGGTCTTTACCACCGGCATGTGCGGCTATCAGCAGACGCTGACCGATCCGGCGTACAAGGGCCAGATTGTGTGCATGACTTATCCGCTTATTGGCAACGTGGGCATCAATGACCTTGATTTTGAGAGCGCTGGCGTGCAGATGGCGGGCGTGGTCATTTCCGAGCTGTGCGAGCTGCCCAGCAACTGGCAGCTGAAGAATTCGCTCGATGCGTATCTGAGCGAGCAGGGTGTTACCGGTATCTACGGCGTGGATACCCGCGCGCTGACCCGCCATATCCGCAGCAATGGCGCGATGCGCGGTTGGATTGCGGAAAGCGGGCAGGAGGCGCCGGGCGAGGTTGAAACCGATGTGATCCTAGATGCGGCCTGCAAGGAAGCGTATGACGTGAGCACGGAGGGCGATGTGAAGATCGCCGTGCTGGATCTGGGCATGAAAAAGAGCCTGACCAGCTGGCTTGTGAAGCAGGGAGCGAAGGTTGCGGTTTTCCCGGCGGTGGCTTCTGCCAAGGAGATTCTCGCCTCCGGCTGCAACGGCGTGCTCATTTCCTGCGGCCCTGGCAATCCGAACGACTATCCGCAGATTGTGGAAACCGTGAAGGCGCTCATGGAAGAAAAGCCTGTCATGGGTGTGGGCACGGGCCATCTGATGATGGCGCTGGCAAGCGGCTGCAAGGTTACCAAGATGCATCACGGTCATTACGGCTCCAATCAGCCTGTCAAGGATTTTGCGCGCGGCACCTGTGCGGTAACCAGCCAGGCGATCGGATACGCGGTGGATGGCGGGAGCTTGCCCGAAGGCGTGGACGTCAGCCATATCAACTGGAACGACAAGACAGTCGAAGGACTCAAGTACGCCGGCAAGCGCGCGTTCTCCGTGGCATTTGTGCCGGGCGGCCTGGGCGGTCCGTTCGATACGACGTACCTGTTTGACGAATTCCTCGCGATGGCTCGCGAAGCGAAGTAAGGGGGAGCGAGTATGCCGAAGAAGGAATGGATTAAGAAAGTACTGGTGATCGGCTCCGGCCCGATCGTTATCGGCCAGGCGGCGGAGTTTGACTACGCCGGCACGCAGGCCTGCCGCGTCCTCAAGGAGGAGGGCCTGGAGGTTGTGCTGGTGAACTCCAACCCGGCAACCATCATGACCGACACCGATATCGCGGACAAGGTGTATCTGGAGCCGCTGACGGTGGAATCCGTCGAGCGCATCATTGCGCTGGAGCGCCCGGACAGCCTGCTGGCCTCCCTGGGCGGACAGACGGGTCTGAACATGGCCATGGAGCTGGACGAGCGCGGTATCCTGGAAAAGTACAACGTCAAGCTCCTGGGTACGAAGATTGACGCGATCCGCCGTGCGGAGGATCGCGAGGACTTCAAGAACATGATGCTGGACATTGGCGAGCCGTGCATCGACTCCGTCATCGTGCATGACGTGCAGCCGGCGGTCGACTTTGCCAACGAGTTTGGCTATCCGGTCATCGTTCGCCCGGCGTATACTCTGGGCGGCACGGGCGGCGGCTTTGCGGCGAACGAAAAGCAGCTGCGCGAGATCTGCGCGGACGGCCTTCGTTCTTCCCGCGTGCATGAGAATCTTATTGAGAAGAGCGTCGCCGGCTGGAAGGAAATCGAGTACGAGGTCATTCGCGATGGTGCGGGCAACTGCATCACCGTCTGCAACATGGAGAACTTCGACCCGGTCGGCGTGCATACCGGCGACTCCATCGTCGTCGCCCCCACGCAGACCCTGCGCGAGGAAGAGGCGTACATGCTGCGCCATGCCGCGCTGAATATCATCTCCGAGCTGGGCATCGAAGGCGGCTGCAATGTGCAGTTTGCGCTCGATCCGAATTCCATGAAGTATTACGTCATCGAGGTTAACCCGCGCGTGTCCCGTTCCTCTGCGCTGGCTTCGAAGGCGACCGGCTATCCGATCGCCAAGGTCACCACGCGTATCGCGCTGGGCTATACCCTCGATGAGATCGCCAACGGCGTGACCGGCTGCACCTATGCCTGTGCCGAGCCGACGGTCGACTATATCGTGCTCAAGTTCCCGCGCTGGCCGTTTGATAAGTTCGTCTATGCCGATAAGCACATCGGCACCAAGATGAAGGCGACGGGCGAAATCATGTCCATCTCCACGAATTTCGAGAGCGCGCTGCTCAAGGCGGTCCGCTCTCTGGAAACCGGCATGGACAGCCTTGTCGTTCCGGCGCTGGAGGCGCTTTCTGATGAGGAGCTGGAGACCCAGCTGCATGAGATCAATACCGAGCGTGCGTTCGTCGTGGCTGAGGCGCTGCGCCGCGGTGTGAGCCTGGAGCATGTCTATGACGTGACCAAGATCGACATCTGGTTCCTGAAAAAAGTACAGAATATCGTCGAGATGGAGCAGGCGCTGCGCCTGCTTGGCAATGTCGAAAAGCTGGATCGCAATATGCTCATGGACGCCAAGAAGATGGGCATGTGTGACAAGGCGATTGCGCGCTTTGTTTCAAGCGACGAGATGACCATCCGCGCGATGCGCAAGGATCTGAACATCCTTCCTGCGTTCCGCAAGGTTGATACCTGCGGCGGCGAATTTGAAGCTGTTAGCCCGTATTTCTACAGTGTGTACGGCGGTGCAACCGAGGCGTTCAATTCTGGCCGCAAGACCGTGGTGGTTCTGGGTTCCGGCCCGATCCGTATCGGCCAGGGTATTGAGTTTGACTACTGCTCCGTCCACTGCGTATGGGCGCTCAAGAAGGCCGGTTTTGATACCGTCATCATCAATAACAATCCGGAGACCGTCTCCACTGACTTTGACACTGCGGACAGGCTGTATTTTGAGCCGCTGACTGCTGAGGATGTGTGGAACATTCTGGAGATTGAGCAGCCGGTGGGCGTGGTCTGCCAGTTCGGCGGTCAGACGGCCATCAAGCTGGCCAAGGCGGTGCGCCAGGGCGGCTACAACATCCTGGGTACGGATCTGGGCGACATCGATGCCGCCGAGGACCGCGAGCTGTTCAATCAGCTGCTCAATTCCCTGGGTATTCCCCAGCCCAAGGGTACGACCGTCTTTACCGCGGATGAGGCGGCTGAGGCTGCCAAGATGCTGGGCTATCCGGTGCTGGTGCGCCCGAGCTACGTGCTCGGCGGCCAGGGTATGGAGATCGCCTACAACGAAAAGCACATCCGCGAATACATGGACATCATCAACCTGAACATTCAGGAGCATCCGATTCTGGTCGATAAGTATCTGCTGGGCCGAGAGATCGAGGTTGATGCGATCTGCGACGGCGAGAACGTGCTCATTCCTGGCATCATGGAGCATATCGAGCGTGCGGGCATTCACTCCGGTGACTCTATTTCTGTCTATCCGCCGCAGCACATCGCTCCTCGCATCCAGCGTCTGGTGACCGATTACACGATCAACATTGCGCGCAGCCTGCATGTCAAGGGCCTGGTCAATATCCAGTTCATCGAGTACGCGGGCGACCTGTACATCATCGAGGTCAATCCGCGTTCCTCCCGTACCGTTCCGTATATCTCCAAGGTCACCGGTATCCCGATCGTCGAGCTGGGCGTTCGTGCGTCCCTGGGCGAGAAGGTGCCCGCAATGGGCTTTGGCACAGGCCTGTATCCGCCGGCGCCGACCGTTGCCGTCAAGATGCCGGTCTTCTCCTTCGAGAAGCTCAACGAGGTCGAGGTTGCCCTCGGACCGGAGATGAAGTCCACCGGCGAAGCGCTGGGCCTTGCGGAGACAGCCGAGGAGGCGTACCTCAAGGGCTTTGCTTCCACAAAGATGGCCATTCCGCGCCCGGAGGAGGGCGGCGTGCTCTTCGCCATCGCCGATCATGACAAGCGCGAAGCGCTGGGCCTGGCCGAGACGTTTGCTGCCCTGGGCTTTGACATCTATGCGACCACCGGTACTGCGCACATGCTTAACCACAACTACGTGGGCGCGCAGCCTGTGCCGCGTCCTGGCGAGGATACCGATGCGCTGGCGAAGCTTTTCGACTCTGGCAAGATCCGCCTGATCATCACCACGCCGACTCATGGCCGCGATCCGCATCGCGCGGGCTTCCGCCTGCGCCGCATGGCGGTCGAGTACGGAATTGCCTGCGTGACGAGCATCGACACTGCGAAGCTGCTCATGAAGTGCGTGAAGCTGGGCGATAAGGCCAAGGACGTGCCGCCGCTGGGCCTGCATGATTTGATTCTGTAAGAGAATACCTGCAAAAGGACGAGACTGTGATGGTCTCGTTCTTTTGTTTGCGCCCCAATTGTGGTATAATATCACATACATGATTGGAGGGGATGACGATGCCTGTCATCACGCCGAATTTCAGCTTTGCGGGCCGATGCGAAGAAGCGATTGAGCTATACAGAAAAGCTTTTGATGCAGAGATTGGCTGCCTGATGCGGTATGGCGACGCCAATGTACAGGATCTGAGTGATGCCTGGGCGAGTACAGAAAAGGATTGGATTTATCACGCGGAGCTGGTCTTTGGCGGGCAGCGCATCATGCTGGCAGATCATGCCGATCTGCAATTTGAACCGGGTGTATCGCTGTCTCTGGCCGTCACGCTGGACACCAAGGCGGATGTGATGCGCGCATTTGAAATCTTGAGTCAGGGCGGCAGCGTGATGTATCCACCGCACAGCACGACATACTGCCCCTGTACGACCAATGTGATTGATCGGTTTGGCTTCAGATGGTGCATCATGGCTGAGCGGGCATGAGGATATATGTGAATAAGAATAAGGACGAGTCCAAACAGGCTTCGTCTTTTTTTCTTGCCCTACTCATACGATTGCGCGGGGTGATAGGATGAATTGCGTGTTTTGCGCCATGCTGCTTGCAGGCGTGCTGGCGGCGGCAATGGTCGGGGATATTTCCGGCGCGCAGGAAGCGCTTCTATCCGGCGGCACGGAGGCAATCTCTTTCTGTCTGAATATGGCAGGCGCGTATGCGTTCTTTGGCGGGCTGCTGGGCATCCTGCGCGAGAGCGGCGTGACAGCGGCGATTGCTGCGGCTATGCGGCGGCCGCTGTTTCGGCTCTTTCGTTTTGAGCTGGGCGAAGAGCGGGCGATGGACGATATCTGCGTGAATCTCGCGGCGGATCTGCTGGGCATGGGCGGCGCGGCGACGCCGTCGGGCCTGCGCGCGATGAAGACAATGGCGAAGGCAAATGGAAACAATGAACGCATGAGCGATGCGATGGCGCTGTTTCTCGTGCTCAATATGTGCTCTGTGCAGCTTCTGCCTACGACGATGATCGCGCTGCGGCAAATCGGAGGCGCAGCGCGCCCGGCGGATATTGTGCTGCCCACGCTGGTTTCCACCGCTGCGGCAGCGCTGACAGGAATTGTGCTGTGCAAATTCTTTGCATCAAGGAGCAAACGACATGATTGATTCGTCTTATCTATTGCCAAGCCTCGTCGTGCTGGCGCTGCTGTGCGGCCTGCGCGCGCGCGTCGATGTGTACGACGCCTTTGTCCGCGGGGCAAAGGAGGGGCTTGTCACGCTGCTGGAAATGGTACCGTATCTGTGCGCGGCGCTGACGGCTGCTTCGCTGCTGCGCCAGACGGGCGTGCTTGGCATGCTGGAGGGGATTCTTGCTCCGCTTTTTTCGCTTTTTGGTCTGCCGCAAGAGGCGGCGGGCGTGGTGCTGCTGCGGCCGCTCTCCGGCTCGGCTGCTCTGGCCGCCGTGCAGGATGTGATGCGCCTTTGCGGCGCAGACAGCCGCGCAGCGAGGCTGGTCTGCGTGATCAGCGGCGCGAGCGAAACGGTGTTTTTTACCGGCTCGCTGTATATGGGTGCGGCAGGCCTTAAGAAAAGCGGATATACCGTTCCCGTTGCGCTGATCGCCTATGCAGCGGGCGTGCTGGCAGCTGCACTCTGCGTATGAAATGACTGACAAAATTCGACCGGACTTGACAGATGCGCGTGAATAGAATACAATAAACCAAAGTGGGTTTGTGTACGCTTTCGACATAGATCGGCGGATGCTTCTGCCGGAGAAGGGAGGAAAGGGTTGGAAATATTCCGGCCCTGAACGTAAGAATGGACAAGCGCTTGAAAGGCTTCCGGCTTGGAATCGCGACCCTGCTGGCCGTGCTGATGCTGGCCGTGGCCGCCTATGCGTCTGCGGACGCGGATCCGATCCGCGTGTCGTCGCTGAGCGAACCGCAGTCTGTGATCTCCGAGCAGGATGTATCCATTACCATCAAGATCTACAACAGCAGCCAGACGGACATGCCTGATGAGATTACGCTGTTCAATCCGGAGGGCATTTCTGTTGAAAAATACAGCGGGCTCAAGGGTGAGCAGAGCGTGACCTATACCGGCAAGTGGCATGTCACAAAGGACCAGATTGAAAACGGCAAGATCAAGTACTATATCCAGTACATGGTCGATACCGGCGATGGTCCCAAGGTGGCGACACGCACGGTGCCGGTCACGATCCAGACCGAGGAGGCCGCGCCGCAGCTGACGGCAACCTACAGCGTTTCTCCGGTCAGCGCGCGCGAAGGGCAGCAGGTAACGGTTGCCTACACGCTGTCCAACACGGGTAATGTGGAACTGCGCAATATCGTGATCAAGAACGAAAGTGTCTCCAAGGAAGAGCTGGCGCAGCCGGCGCTGTCTGTGGGCGAGAAGGTGACCATCACGGATACCTTCACCATGGGCAAGAAGGAACTGGTGAGCAAGCCTTCGGTGACCTATCAGGCGGCGGATTCCACCAAGAAGCTGACCATCTCCGATATGGCCCGCAAGACCATCACCGTTGCGGAGGATGGCCTGGAGGTCTATCTCACAGCAGAGAATGCGCAGGATGTCTATCCGGGCGAAAAGGTCGCCCTTCAGGTTCAGATCAAGAATACCGGAAACAGCACGTATTCGAACCTCAAGGCGCTGCTCAGCGACGGAACGGAGGCGTTCTCCGGCGTGGAGCTGGCGGCAGGTGCTTCCTTTGAAAAGGAAGTTGAGTGCGTTGTCAGCGAGGATACCGCGCTGACGGCGAGCGTTTCCGGTACGGACAGCAATGGAGAGGCTGTCGCTGTGGTGTCCAGTGCGGTGAATGTAACCACGCAGGATGCTTCCCGTGCGCTGGTGCTCAATGTTTATGCGGATGCGGCGCAGACCGTCATCCATAGCGAGCCGGCGGTTGTACGCTTTGGCATCGTGGTGGAGAATGTGGGCGAAACTGACGCAGCGACGCTGACCGTCGAGCAGGCGGGTACGACTGTCGCCAAGATTCCGTCCCTTCCCGCGGGTGAGAGCCGCACGATGGTCTTCGATCTGGAGACGAGCATTGCCGGAAAGTTCCAGTTTGTCGTCAAGGGCAACGACGCGGACGGCAACGCCCGCTCTTACGAATCCAATATCATTCAGCTGACCTATGTGGCGCCAACCCCGACGCCGACCGCTGTGCCGACGCCGACTCCTGTGCCGCCGACGCCGACTCCTGTGCCGACTGCGACCCCGGCCCCGACGCTGGGCGAGATTATCGCCGAGAAGGTGGATCCCGTCGTGCTTTACAGCGTGGCGGGCGTGCTGGCTGCGCTGCTGCTGGCTGTGCTGGGCGTAAGCGGCGTGACGAGCGCCAAGCGCAGGAAACGCATGGCTCAGGCGATTGATACCATCGAGCTGACGCCGGATGTGCGCAATCACAGAGGCGTTGCCCGCCGCCGCAGGCCGCAGGCTGCCGCAAAGAAGGAAGCGTCGCCGGCTGAGGCAAAGGACGAGCCGATCGTTCCTGCCGACGAATTGACCGAGAAGGTTGAGGAGGAATCCGAAACGCCTGCGCGTGACGCGATGGTCAGGCTTGAGCACGAGGAAAACCGACGCCGCCGCACGGCAGCCCCTGTGCCGACCGATGAGACGCTGCGCGTTGTGCCGGTCGATCAGCGCCCGGAATTCATTGCGCAGGGCAAGGTGGATGATTCTCAGACCCGTATCTTCGGCGGCCTTGCCAATGAGGTGACGAAGGCGGAAGAGAGCGCATCCATGAAGGCTGCGAAGATCGCGAAGGATGAAGCCGATGTGACGCCGGTTCATAAGGTGGCCGATCTGTTTGCAGATGCGCCGCAGATTGAGGAAATCGCTCCGGAGGGCGCACAGCAGACGATTCGCCTGAACCGCGAACAGATTGAAGAAATCCGCCAGCAGGAGCCGCGCGAGGACAAGTATGCCAAGGGCGGCAAGAAGAAGGACGAAATCAAGCCAATGAAGAAGCAGAAGAAGGGCTTCCTCTTCGGCAAGAAGAAGGCCAAGCCGGAAGAGGAAGACGATTTCGTTGAAGACTTTGCCGATGGCGAGGACTATGACGATGAGGATCTCTTCGAGTAATCCGATGACGAGTAATTCCATGAAATGAAGAAAAAACCGCCGGAGCAATCCGGCGGTTTTTCTTGTTGCAGAGCGTGTACTTTTGCTGCGCTGCATGATATAATGTCATGCGACAAGGAGGAAGTATGGTGTTCGAGGGCTTTACGCAGGATGCGCTGGATTTTCTTCAGGACATCCGGTTTAATAACAATCAGACGTTTTACGAGCAGAACAGGGAGCGCTACGAGAAACACGTGAAAGCGCCGCTGCGCCTGCTCAGCGATGAGATGACGCCGGTGGTGCAGATCATCGATTCCCGGCTGGATACGAGGCCGGGACGCACAATGTCGCGCATCCGCCGCGACACGCGATTTACCAAGGACAAATCTCCGTTCCGCGATCACGTCTGGCTCGGCTGGCGATATCCCGGCGAGAGCCGAAGCGAGGGCTTTGGCATGTGGTGGGGGTTTGGACCGGATTGGCTTTCCTGGGGCTGCGGCTGCTATGCTACGGATAAGCCGCTGATGGATGCGCTGAGACTGGAAATCCGCAGGAATCCGGAGACTGTGCGCGAGGCGTTTGCTGTATCGCGCATCTGCGAAGCGTTCGATATCTACGGCGATAGCTACAAGAAGATTGCCGTGCCGGACGATGTGCCCGATGATCTGCGCTTCCTGTATGTGAAAAAGGGATTCGGCATTGAGCATAACGGTACGCAGGCAGAGTGGAAAGCGCTCTTCACGCACGAGATGGCAGATATTCTCGCGCGAGATCTGGCGGCGATGGCGCCGCTGCATCAGCTGATGCAGCGTATGCGTGCGCAGGCGGAATACGCACAGGAACAGCAGGCGCGCGAAAAGGAAGCGCAGCAGCGCGAGGCGGCGAAGCTGGCAGACATCCCCACGAAGGTCATTGTGCGCAGCGCGGAGGATTTCGAGTTTTAATCCTCTCCGCGCCTGCATGGCTGCTTAAAACTGGTACGAAGCAAAGAAGGGTGCAGGGACAATGTCTCTGCCAGGGATTTTGGGACAGCGTCCCCAAGAAAGGTTGTCAATGAATCTGTTTTTCGAAACCATGAAGGCCGTGCTCTTTGGCGTGGTCGAGGGCGTCACAGAGTGGCTGCCCATCAGCTCGACAGGACACATGATCCTGCTCGACGAATTCATCCGGCTGCAGATGAGCGATGCATTCAAGGAGATGTTCAACGTTGTCATCCAGTTGGGCGCAATCCTCGCGGTTGTGGTATTGTATTTTCCCAAGCTCTGGCCGTTCAAAAGGGGCGTAAAGGGCGAAGGCGTATTCTCCTGGCTGCGTATGGATACGGTCAACCTGTGGATCAAGGTCGTCGTAGCGATTCTGCCCAGTGCGCTTGTCGGCATCCCGTTTGACGATTGGATGGATGTGCACCTGCATACCGCGCCTGTTGTGGCTGCGATGCTGGTCGTGTACGGCGTAGCATTCATCCTGATTGAGCGCAGGCAGAATGCGGGCAGGCGCGCACGTATCCAGAGCGTCGAGCTGATCGACATGCGCATGGCGCTGCTCATCGGCCTGTTCCAGGTGCTCTCTCTGGTGCCGGGCACCAGCCGCTCCGGCGCGACGATTCTGGGCGGCGTGCTCATGGGCTGCTCCCGCGCAGCGGCCAGCGAGTTCAGTTTCTTCCTCGCCATTCCGACAATGGCCGGCGCGAGCCTGCTCAAGGTGCTCAAGTTTGGCCTTGCATTCACCGGTACAGAGCTGCTAATTTTGCTGGTGGGCTGCGTGACGGCGTTCGTCGTGTCCGTCGTGGCGATCAAGACGTTTATCGGCTATATCAAGAAGCACAGCTTCACGGCCTTCGGATGGTATCGCATCATCTTGGGCGCGCTTGTGGCGCTGTATTTCCTGGTGAAGTGACGGGGAAACAGAGGAAGACGTTGGGGCTGCCGCCCCAAACCCCGCTCGAGGACATTGTCCCCGAACCCCATTCTTTCGCGGCTATGCCGCGAAAGGCGGAAAAACAATTAAGGCTGCATAACCGGTGGTTTGCCGGGCATGCAGCCTTTTGATTTGGATTAAAAGAAGTACGGCGGAATGATGCGCATGGCGCGCACAATCAGCAGAAGGATGATGTGCAGTGGATAAGCGGCGTAGAACAAAAACGTGAATAGGGGATTGCGTACGCCGCGCTTGCCGTTGTACAGCAGAAGTGGAATGAGCGAAAACAACGCGCAGAGGGACACCAGTACCCAGCTTATTGCTACGCCGGAAAGCAGCAGACTGAGCGAATAGAGCAGAAGCGAACCGCCGGTCAGCAGGGCGAGGCGAAGCCTGCTGCTGCCAGCGGCATGCATGCTCAGGCACAGCGCGATTGAAAGCCAGCCATAACTCACATTGGCCAGCATGGCGCACAAGCATAGAGAAATGTTCGCCATCAGTGCGTAATACGGCTTTGCTTTGAGCAGTTCCGAAGTATAGATGGCCATCAACCCCAGCAGCAGGGAGAAGAGCACATTCTGCTCCACGAAACTGGCGGTGCGGCCAAAGATCAGCAGATCGAATGGTATTTCCGAAAGGATTGCCAGCAGCGCGAGCCGCCTGGCGTAGGCACGGATATCGCGCGTGTGGCGGCAACCCTGTACAATCAGAAAGCAATAAAGCGGAAAGGCGAGCCGACCGACACACCGGAACAGCCCCACGGAGGGAAACAATGCCAGCCCTGCATGATCGATGAGCATGGACATCAGCGCCAGCAGACGAATCAAGAACGACGACAAAATGCTCCCTCCTTTCCTTCTGATATCATATAGAAGCTTCTATATGATATCGGAAGATGGGTTTGTTGTCAATGTTCGCCGCATTCCGAATGATTCCGTGTATCAGATGGTAAAAGAATCGGAAAGCAATTGCAATGACCAATCTTTGATGCTATAATAAAAATGGTACTCACTTTTGTTTATTGTAAAGAGAATTTTCCGCTTTTATTACGGAGGAGGATTTATCGTGAGTCAGGTTAGAAGAATTTATGCTGAGAAGCGTCCGGGTTATGATGTATCCGCGCAGCAGCTTTGCCGCGAGCTGTGCGAGGTGCTGGGTACGCAGGCGATTGAGCGCGTGCGCATCTTCCAGCGCTACGACGTTGAGGGTGTGTCCGAGACTGCGCTGGAAGCAGCAAAGGGTATCATCTTCTCCGAGCCGAACGTGGATGTTTTGTATGACGAGACCCTGCCGGAGATGGACGCCCATCTGCTGGCGATCGAATATCTGCCGGGCCAGTATGACCAGCGCGCCGACAGTGCGGCCCAGTGCCTGCAGCTGCTCAGCCCGAATGAGGCACGCCCGAAGGTTGTCTGCGCGAAGGTGTATGCCGTTGAAGGCGCGCAGGTGACCCGCGTGATGATGGACGCCGTTGCCGCCCATCTGATCAATCCGGTTGAGGCGCGCCGCGCATCCATGGATAAGCCGGAAACCCTGGCCATGCAGGCCGATATCCCGGCCGATGTGGCTGTGATCGAGGGCTTCATCACCATGAGTGATAAGGCGCTGACCGATATGGTGCGCAATATGGGCATGGCGATGAGCGCGGAGGACCTGTGCTTCTGCCGCGATTATTTCCGCGATACCGAGAAGCGCGATCCGTCTATTACCGAGCTGCGCGCGATCGATACCTATTGGTCCGATCACTGCCGACACACCACCTTCCTGACCGCGATCGATGATTTCGAGTTTGAGAGCGGCCTGTTTGCCGAGCCGATCAAGGCGGCGTATGAGCTGTATATCGACGTGCGCAAGGATGTGTACGGCGAGCGCAAGAAGGATGTCTCGCTGATGGACATGGCGACCCTGGGCGCGAAGGCGCTCAAGAAGATCGGCAAGCTGGACGATCTGGACGCCTCCGATGAGATCAACGCGTGCTCCATCGTCGTCACTGCGAACGTGGACGGCAAGGAAGAGCCGTGGCTCATCATGTTCAAGAACGAGACCCACAACCACCCGACCGAGATTGAGGGCTTTGGCGGCGCGGCTACCTGTCTGGGCGGCGCGATCCGCGATCCGCTCTCCGGCCGCAGCTACGTCTATCAGGCGATGCGTATCACCGGCGCGGGTGATCCGCGCGTACCGTATTCCCGTACCCGCCAGGGCAAGCTGCCCCAGCGCCGTATCACCACGACCGCTGCGCAGGGCTATTCCTCCTACGGCAACCAGATCGGTCTGGCTGCGGGCAAGGTTCAGGAATACTATCATCCGGGCTTCGTCGCCAAGCGCATGGAGCTGGGCGCCGTCATCGCGGCGACTCCGCGCGATCATGTCCGCCGTGGCCAGCCGGCCCCGGGCGATGTGATCATGCTG
>JAFQIF010000135.1 GCA_017397695.1 Clostridia bacterium | reverse complement strand
GTATCTCCGCTTTCCAATGCGCTTTACTCCGTGCTGTTTATTCTGATCGCAGCAGTCTGCGTAATGCCGGTGCTGTTCGTCATCATCATTTCCTTTACGTCTGAGCAGTCCATCGGACAATATGGCTACAGTTTTTTCCCTAAGGCATTGTCTGTTTCGTCCTATCGATACGTATGGAATATGCGTGATTTGGTCGGCCGTTCCTTCCTGAACTCCATCGGCATCACGGTGTTCGGCACCTGCCTTGGCGTTCTTCTGACGGCAACCATGGGCTATACACTTTCCCGCAGGAACTACAAGTTCCGTAATTTCTATACGTGGTTTATCTTCATTCCGATGCTTTTCCGAGGCGGCACGCTTGCGTCCTATGTGGTCAACACCCAGATCATGCACCTGAAGGATACCTACTGGGCGCTGATCCTGCCGATCTGCTGCTCGACGTTCAACATCATCATCATGCGCACGTTCTTTACCACGACCGTGCCGGATGAGATGATTGAATCCGGCAAGATCGACGGTGCAAGCCAGCTTCGTATCTTTGTGCAGCTCGTCCTTCCGATCTGTCTGCCGGCGATTGCGACCATCGCGCTGTTCCTCACGTTTGCATACTGGAACGAGTGGTTCCACGCCAGCATCTATATTTCCTCCACCCGTTCTGATTTGTTCCCGCTTCAGTATGTGCTTGTTTCTATTGAACAGAAGATCCAGTGGCTGATCAATAATGCGGGCAATGTCAGCGCAGATGCGCAGGATGTGCCCAGCGAAACCATGAGAATGGCGATCGTCGTGATCGCAGTCGTGCCGATTATGTTCTCTTATCCTTTCTTCCAGAAGGATTACATCTCCGGCCTGACGGTCGGCGCTGTGAAGGGCTAAGCGGAAGACTAATTATGGCTTAAACGGCAACAGGGTTCGAATTCACCTGACCGTTTGCGAAAAATATTTTATAGGAGGTACCCTTATGAAGAAACTGCTTGCTATCGTGTTGGCTCTTGTGATGCTCATGGCTATGGGTGTTGCGTCTGCCGAAGAACCGGTCAAGCTGACCTGGTGGCTGTTCACAACCGGTGACGCTCCGGTCGATTGGCCCGAGGTCGAAGCCAAGCTCAACGAGATCTCCCGCGAGAAGATCGGCGTTGAAATCGAGTACAAATGGATGACTGCCGACCAGATCAACCTGGCCACCCAGTCCGGCGAGTATTTCGATCTCGCATTCACCTGCGGCTGGTATAACGATTATGCCACGAACATTGCCAACGGCATGTTCCTGGATATCGCTCCGTACATGGATCTCCTCGCCGAAGCCAAGGCGCTGACCCCGGAAAACATCTGGGCTGGCGTTACGCAGGGCGAAAAGATCTACGGCTTCCCGCACGTTAAGGACTATGGCATCGAGGTTTTCTGGATTCTCGATACCGACTTCTTCGTTGATGAGCTCGGCCTCGATCCGACCAGCTACGAAGCGCAGCATATCGGCTTCGCTGAGATGGGCGAATACATGGCCAAGTACGTCGAACTGCATCCTGGCGAGATCCCGCTCAAGGTGAACAAGGGCGGCGCTACTTCCTGGATGAACGGTCTGGCTGACTGGATCTCTCTGGAGTACTGGCTGGGCCTCGACTGGGCGCAGAAGGGCACTGAGAAGGAACTGCAGGTCAAGTCCGCTCTGGATATTCCGAAGTTTACCGATGCGCTCTACACCCTGCATGACTGGTATGAGAAGGGCTACATCAATGCTGACGCTGCTGTGACCGAGTCCATGCCGCGCTCCATCGCCGGTGTTGTGCAGTCCGGTCAGGGCTGGTTCGGCGCTGAAACCGTTTGGGCCAACGCCAAGCAGAAGGCCTGCTTCATCTCCCGTTTCGACGGTCCGTATCTGACCACTGATGGTCTGATCGGTTCCGTGACCGCTGTCTCCTCCTACTCTGAGCATCCGGAAGAGGCTGTCAAGGCCATCAACCTGATGAACTCTGACGCTGAATACCGCACCATCGCCCGTTACGGCATCGAAGGCAAGCACTATGAAGTCGTTGAGCCGGGCATCGTGAAGCGCACCGATCTGGGCAATGCCAACATGTCTCTGGCTGCTTACACGCAGGGTTCCTACGCGCTGGGCCCGGTTGAGGCTTCCCCGTTCGAGTCTGTTCCGGCCAACCCGAATCAGTGGACCGAGCTCGTTGAGCGCTACACCGCTGAGGCGATCACCTCTTCCGCTCTGGGCTTCATGCCGAACATCGAGCCGGTTGCTGACCAGTGCCTGGCGATGAAGAACATTTGGGAGCAGTACATCTACGAAATGCAGACCGGTACCTCCGATCCGGCCGAAGTCGTTCCGCAGCTGAAGGAAGAACTCGAAGCCGTCGGTCTGAATGAGGTCATCGCTGAGATCCAGGCGCAGCTGGATGCCTTCATGGCTGCGAAGTAATCATGCTGTGAGCTGATTGCGTCACGTTAGGACAAAAACAGGGGCTGCTGCATTGTGCAGCAGCCCCATTTTCATGAATAGGGTTTTTAAGAGGGAAACGCAATGATGGAGTATCGCCTCGCAGAAGACCGGGATATGGCTGAGATCGTCGATCTGATCAACATGGTGTTTTCCATGGTGCGTATCCCGCATGATTTTCCCGTGCTGCTGCCCAAGGTATATGCCGAGCCGAACCGGCGCAGCGATATCCACATGCTTGCGCATGAGGATGGAGCGCTGTGCGGCGTGTTTGGTCTGCTCCCATTTGAATTGGTGATGACCGGCGGTGTGCTTTCCTGCGGGTATCTGGGCTCCATGGCGGTGCATCCGCGAGCGCGCGGGCGCGGCGTAATGGGCGAACTGTGCCGCAGGCTGATCGACCGGGGCATAGAAAAGGATATGGATTTGCTTGTGCTCGGCGGTCAGCGCCAGCGCTATGAGCATTCGGGCTTTTGCGCCTGCGGCAGCCGCATGCGCTATATAATCACGCGAGCCAACATACGCCATTGTCTCAGGGAGGAACAGGCGGGCGGCATTGCTTTCCGTCCTTTGGAAGCGGGTGGGGAAGACGAGGCCTTTGCCTTTGCGCTCTATGGCCGGCAGACGGTGACCGGCGCACGAGAGAAAAAAAGCTTTGTTCCTGCCCTGAGAAGCTACTGGAACGATGCATGGACGATCTGCCGGGGGGATACGGCGATCGGCTATCTGATGGCCCGCGGGGATGGCAGGTGCATTTATGAACTGGTGCTCGAGGACGAGGCGATGCTGCCTGCGGTTCTGAAGGCGTGGGTGGAGCAGAAGAATGCGTCGCCTGTTTCTCTTGTAACGGCACCGCATGAAGCGCAGAGAAACAGATTTCTTGCGGGAATCTGCGAGGGATACTCCTGCGCCTCGGATGAAATGTTCTTGTGCCTGAAGCCTGACCGCGTGATTGAGGCGTACCTGCGCTTGAAGAAGACATATGTGCCGCTGGAGGATGGAGAGCTGAAGCTGGGCTTTGGCAGCTTTGGTACGATCCGAATCAGCGTATGTGGCACGGAGATTATCGCAGAGAAAACGCTGAAAGAACCCGATTTGATGCTTGATGATCAGCAGGCGCATGCATTTGCGTTCGGCTGTGACCGTTCGGCATGGATGAGGCAAGATGTACAGATGCCGCGCGGCTGGTTCCCGCTGCACCTGCATATTCCGGAGGCGGACAGGTTTTAAAACGCGGATTGACGATGAACACACAGGCAGATTCTGCCTTTGAAGCATAAGGAGGAAAAACGCCATGGTTGAACTCAAGAAGCTGGATACGGAGCAGAGAAACGAGCGCTCCATGCACATTGACGAGTTGTCCACGATTGACATGCTGACCGTGATCAACGACGAGGATCATCGCGTGGCGGAAGCGGTCAAGCTGGTGCTGCCTGAGGTGGCGAAGGCTGTGGATCTGATTTATGTAAAGGTACACAATGGAGGCAGGCTGATTTACTGCGGCGCGGGTACGTCCGGTCGTCTTGGCGTGCTGGATGCGGTGGAATGCCCGCCGACGTACGGCGTGGATCCCGGTCTGGTCGTCGGCCTGATTGCGGGCGGCGAGCGCGCGTTTGTTAAGGCTGTTGAAGGCGCCGAGGATAAGCCGCAGCTGGGCGAGGAAGACCTGAAGGCGATCGGCTTTTCGCAGAAGGATGCGCTGGTAGGCATCGCGGCCAGCGGCCGTACGCCGTATGTGATTGGCGCGATGGACTATGCGCGCAGCGTGGGCGCACCGGTGATGTGCGTGGTTTGCTGCCGTAACAGCGAGCTTTCCAGGCATGCGGATGTGTGTATCGCACCGATTCCCGGCCCGGAGGTCGTGACCGGTTCTTCGCGCATGAAGAGCGGCACGGCGCAGAAGCTGGTGCTCAATATGATTTCTACCGGCGTGATGATCAAGATGGGCAAGGTATACGGCAACCTGATGGTGGACGTGAAGTGCAGCAATGAAAAGCTGTATCGCCGCGCGGTATCCATCGTGTGTACGGCGGCTGAGGTTGACGAGGCAACAGCGCAGAAGGCGCTGGAAGAGTGCGGCTTCTCCTGCAAGACGGCGATCGTCATGCTGCTCCTGGGTGTGAACGCGCAGGAGGCGAAGGCGGCGTTGGATGGCGCGGACGGACGCATCGCCTGGGCCGTGTCGGGCAAAAAAGCGTAATGGTCTTAACGGGAGGAGAGCGTATGCAGAGGATCGTCGTCGGCCATCACCTCATGGTGGGCTTTTTCGGCACGCAGGTTACAGACGAGCTGCGCGCGTTTGTCCGTCAATATAAGTTCAGCAATTTCATTCTCTTCCGCCGCAATGTAGAAAGCAGGGAGCAGCTGGCGGATCTTTGTAGGCAGCTGCAGCAGCTTTCCATCGAGGAGACGGGATTGCCTGCGATCATTGCCACCGATCAGGAGGGCGGCGTGGTTTCCCGTCTGCCGCAGGAATGCGCGAACGTGCCTACGGCTATGGCTGTGGCAGCGACCGGCGATCCGCGCTGGGCGTATCGTGCGGGCGAGATCACAGGGCGGGAGATGATGGCGCTGGGCGTGAACTGCGATCTGGCGCCGTCTGTGGATGTGAACTGCAACCCGCGCAACCCGGTGATCAACGTACGCAGCTATGGCGATACGCCGCAGCAGGTGAGCGAATTCGCCTGCGGTATGATCCGCGGCCTGCAGGATCAGGGCGTGATGGCGTGCGCCAAGCATTTCCCTGGCCATGGCGATACGGATACCGATTCGCATGTCGGTCTCCCGTGTGTGGATAAGACGATGGAAGAACTGGAAAGCTGCGAACTGGCGCCTTTCCGTGCAGCAATAGACACAGGCGTGGACGCTGTAATGACGACGCACATCCTCTTCCCCAAACTGGATGACAGCGGTGTACCGGCGACGATGTCGCCCGCGATTCTCACGAGCCTGCTGCGCAGGCAGATGGGCTTTGGCGGTATGATCATTACTGACTGCATGATGATGGATGCCATCGCCAAGCACTACGGAACGGTGGAGGGTAGCGTAGCGGCCTGCGCAGCCGGAGCGGACATAGTGTGTATCTGTCACGATCTGGCGCTGGCTGGCCGGGCATGCGAGGCGATTGAACAGGCAATGGAAGAAGGACGGATCGACCGGGTACAGATGGAAGCTTCTGCGGCGCGCATTGCAGCGCAGAAAGCGAAGCTGGCTGCAGCCGGAAAACCGGATGCTGCCTGCGTAGGATCGCAGGAGCATCTTGCGGATGTTGCAGCAATGCGTGAGGCAGCGGTATGTCATGTGGGCGCATCTGTGCCGCAGCTGGGCAGTGCACCGCTGTTTGTCGCGTGTTCGCCGTATACGATTTCTCAGGCTTCCGATGCGGTGAACGAGAAAGAGAGCTTTGCAGCGTGGATGCAGGAGGAAATGGGCGGCGAGGCAATCACGGTGAGCCGAACGCCGGACGCGTGTGAAATCGCGCGCGCCTGCGATGCGGCCCAAAAGGCGACGTCGATTGTGCTGGGCACCTGTAATGCGCATTTGATGGATCAGCAGCTGGCATTGATGCGTGCGCTGGCAGCGCTGGGCAAGCCCATGGTTGTCGTCGCGCTGCGCAACAGCTACGACTTGGCGTATCTGCCGCAGGACACATGCGGCTTTGCGGTGTATGAGTATATTCGCGAGAGCGCGGTCAATATCGCGCGCGTACTGCGCGGCGAGCTGAACGCTCAGGGCAGACTGGCGACGCGACTGGAGGCATGATATGGGCTATTACTGCGGATGGGACGGCGGCGGCAGCAAGACGGAAGTGCTTTGCTGCGACAAGACCGGGCGGGAAATTGGACGCGCTTCGTTTGGCCCGCTGAATATCAACGGCGCGACGCGCGAGCGCGTGGCGCAGACGATCGCGGATGCCATTGCATATATGGCATCCATGCCGGATGGAACGGAAGGATGCAGGAAGCTGGTCATCGGTACGGCAGGCGTAAGCAACATCGAGGTGTATTCCTTCCTGAAAGATTGCGTGCGCACCGAAGGCTATGCGGGCGAATTGTCCATTGTGGGCGATCAGGATATTGCGCTTGCCGGTGCGATTGATGGACCGGGAGCGGTGCTCATCGCCGGAACGGGAGCAATCTGCTGCGGCTGGGATACGTGGGGAAACAGAACGCGCGTGGGCGGCCGCGGACATCTGATTGACGATGGCGGCAGCGGCTATGCGATTGGCCGAGATATTCTGACAGCTGTTGTGCGCGCAGAAGATGGTCGGGGCCCCAAAACATGTCTGACGGACGCGGTGAATGAAAAGCTGGGCGTCAGCGACGCCGCTGGCATCGTTACCTGGATTTACAGCAGCGCAACGGGCAAAAAGGAAGTGGCAGCACTGGCACCGCTGCTGCTGGATGCGCTTGAGCGCAAGGACGATGCAGCGGAGCAGATTGCGCTTCATGCTGCGCAGGAGCTTGCTGCGCTGGCGATTGCCGCGTGGAAGAATCTGTCTCTGGAGGAAGGCGAGCTCGCGCTCACAGGCAGTGTGCTCACACATTATACCCGGATTGCCGAACAGGTGCGCGCGCTTTGCGGCGCTGCGGTTCCCGGTATGCGGGTGATCTCGCCTCGCGGCAGTGCGTCCGAGGGCGCGGTCAAGCTGGCTATGCAGAAATAAGCAAGCCAAAAAACAGCCTCCTTGCAGCATGCTGCAGGGAGGCTTGATTCATTCGAGCGTTTGCCCCAGCGATTCCCACCCGGCTGCTGCGCATAATCCTGCCGCCCGATTCCATACTAGGGAAGCCGAAACAACCGGCATGCTGCCGGCGGCGTCACCGCCAGAGGGGAGAATATTCTGACGGGCGAGGCCGGGGCTATGCAATGTAAAAGCAAAAAAGAGAAGGAGGCAGCATTTTCGTGCGAGCAACGGGTATCGTTCGTCGTATCGACGAGCTGGGAAGAGTGGTCATCCCGAAAGAAATCCGGCGTACGCTTCGCATCCGCGAAGGCGACCCGCTGGAGATTTATACCGATAAAGACGGAGAAGTGATCCTCAAGAAGTATTCGCCGATTGGGGAGATTTCAAACTTTGCAAAGGATTATACTGAGTCTCTGTTCCGTTCTCTGGGACATATCGCCTGCATCACCGACAAGGACATGATCGTATCGGCCAGCGGCGTGAGCCGCAAGGAGCTCTGGGAAAAGCCGATCAGCCGTGATCTGGAGCAGGCGATCCAATCGCGTCAAGTGGTTACGGCCAACCGCGGGAGCGGCACGCGGCTTGTGCCGGTGACCAGCGAAGAGGACGCTCAGGCGTATACGGCGCAGGTGATCTGCCCAATCATTGCGGACGGTGAATCGATTGGCGCGGTGGTACTTCTTTCGCGAGAGCCTGCTGCGCGCATGGGGGATACGGAACTCAAGGTGGCCGAAACCACAGCGAGCATTGTGGGCAGGCAGATGGAGCAGTAATCCGGAATGGAGGGATTGCCGGCAGGGCAGTCCCTTTGATTTTGCATGGATTTTCGCGCGGCGCAGGGCGCTTTTGTGTTATACTGGTTACAGCGTAATGCAGCGAGGAGGATCCGATATGAGAAAGAACTTTGGCGCAAAGCCGTACTGCTATCCGCAGCCTGTCTTTATCCTGGCGGCGTATGATGAAAACGGCGTGCCATGCGCGATGAATGCGGCATGGGGCGGTATCAGCGAGGAAAGCGAGATTTCCATGTGCATCAGCCCGGAGCATAAAACGACGAAGAATATTCTTGCAAGGGGCGCTTTTACCGTCAGCATGGCGACGGCGGCGCAGGTGGTAGCCTGTGATTATGTGGGCGTCGTTTCCGGAAATGACGTGCCGGATAAGTTTGTCCGCGCGGGCTTTCATGTACTGCAGTCTGCGTTTGTGGATGCGCCGCTGATTGAGGAACTACCCATGGCACTGGAATGCAGGCTCACATCCTACGATGCGCAGACCTGCCGCCTGGTGGGCGAGATTGTCAATGTCTGCGCGGATGAGTCCGTGCTCGACGATCAGGACAGGATTGACGCCGGCAGGCTCGACCCGATCACGTTTGATCCGGTGAGCTGCAGCTATTTGCGCCTTGGAGAGAAGGCAGGCAGCGCCTTCAGCGATGGATTGCAGATAAAATAAGATTTCAGGCGGCCTTTGGCCGCCTTTTTCTGCGTCTGGATATGTACGAGTTCGTGATTTTATCACAGAAAAAGGAGAAGACGTACGCTATAATCGGATCATCAAAACAAAAGAATTAAAGGAGGACACAAGAATGTCTGCTATGCATATTCATAAGAACAATTTTGATCAGGAAGTTCTGCGTGCTGAGACCCCCGTCCTGTTGGATTTCTGGGCGCCGTGGTGCGGCCCGTGCCGCATGGTGCTGCCGGTTATGGAAGAGATTGCAGCCGAGCGCAAGGATGTGAAGGTCGGAAAGATCAACGTGGATGAAGAACCGGAACTGGCCAGACAGTTCGGCGTGATGAGCATCCCGATGCTGGTGGTTATGAAGAACGGAAAAGTGGTCAATCAGGCTGTGGGCGCCAGACCCAAGGGGCAGATTCTGGCAATGCTGTAAGGAGGTATGACATGAGCTTCCTGGAACTGTTTAAAACCCCAGACATCCATCGGGGGCTTCGCGAGTACGACAGGCAGCCGGAGGCGCTGCTGCTGGATGTGCGAACGGAGGAGGAATACCGTCAGGGCCATATCCCCTGCAGCCATAATATTCCGCTGCACAGCATTGACAAAGTGCATATGATCGCAGAAAATAAGGATATCCCCCTGTATGTGTACTGTCAAAGTGGTGCAAGAAGCCGGCGTGCGGCAGGTACGCTGATGCAGATGGGCTATCAGCATGTGAAGAATCTGGGCGGTATTTCCGCTTATAAAGGAAGGGTGGCCAGATAATATGAAGGTTGTGATCGTTGGCGGTGTGGCAGGCGGCGCGACGGCAGCTGCACGAATCCGCAGACTGGATGAACAGGCGGAAATCGTGGTCTTTGAGCGATCCGGTTATGTGTCTTATGCCAATTGCGGCTTGCCCTACTACATTGGCGACGTGATCACCGATGAACAGGAACTGACGCTGCAGACGCCGGAAAGCTTTTTCTCCCGCTTCCGCGTCAGCATGAAGGTGCGCCACGAGGTGACGGCCATCCATCCGCGCAGCAAGACAGTTACCGTGCGTAATCTGGAAACCGGCGATGTGTTTGAGGAGCGCTATGATAAGCTGCTCCTTTCCCCGGGCGCCAAGCCGACGCAGCCCAGACTGCCCGGCGTGGGGCTGGACAGGGTGTTTACCCTGCGCACGGTGGAGGATACGCTGTACATCAAGGAATATATCCGTGCGCATCAGCCTCAATCCGCCGTGCTGGCTGGTGGCGGATTCATCGGACTGGAACTGGCAGAGAATCTGCGCGAGCTGGGCATGGACGTAACCATCGTGCAGCGGCCCAAGCAGCTGATGAATCCCTTTGATGCGGACATGGCTGCGTTGATCCATGGCGCTATGCGCAGGCATGGCGTCAAACTGGCCCTGGGGCATACCGTGGAAGGCTTTGACGAGCGGGATGGCGGCGTGGATGTGCTGCTCAAGGATGAGCAGCCGCTGCATACCGACATGGTTGTGCTGGCCATCGGTGTCACGCCGGAGAGCACGCTCGCCAGAGCTGCAGGCCTTGCGCTGGGGCTGAAAGGCAGCATCCTGGTGAACGACAGGATGGAAACCTCTGATCCGGATATCTATGCCGTGGGCGACGCTGTGCAGGTGAAGCATGCCGTTACAGGCGAGGATGCGCTCATTGCGCTGGCGGGTCCCGCTAACAAGCAGGGCAGGATCGCTGCGGATAATATCTGCGGCGGCGACAGCCGCTATATGGGGTCTCAGGGCAGCAGCGTCATCAAGGTATTCGACATGACGGCGGCGACAACCGGTATCAATGAAGCCCATGCGCGCAAAGCCGGGCTGGACGTGGACAAGGTGATTCTTTCTCCGATGAGCCATGCCGGATATTATCCCGGAGGCAGGGTGATGACGATGAAGGTCATCTTTGAAAAGGAGACATACCGCCTGCTGGGCGCGCAGATTGTGGGCTATGAGGGCGTGGATAAGCGTATTGATGTGCTGGCGACAGCCATCCACGCAGGGCTTCGGGCGACGCAGCTCAAGGATCTGGATCTGGCGTATGCACCGCCGTATTCTTCAGCGAAAGATCCGGTGAATATGGCGGGGTTTATGATTGATAACATCGCAAACGGCGGCTTGAGACAGTGGCATCTGGAGGATGCGGATCGCCTGCCGCGCGATGGCAGCGTGACGCTGCTGGATACCCGTACCGAAGGCGAATACCGGCGCGGACATATTGAGGGTTTTGTCAATATTCCGGTGGATGCGCTGCGCGAACGGATGAACGAGATTGAGCGGGACAAACCGGTATATGTCATCTGCCAAAGTGGCCTGCGCAGCTATATCGCCTGCCGGATTCTGCAGGGAAATGGCTTTGAGGCGTACAATTTCTCGGGTGGTTTCCGATTCTATGATGCGGTCACAAATGAAAAGAGGCTCATTGAGGCGGCGACGGCTTGCGGCATGGACAAGTAAAAACAGAAAAAACCTTCCCAAATTCCAACGGCGGAAACGGGAAGGTTTTTTCTATGCTTTATGATGGATTGTATTGATGCCAGAATCTTCGGCTGATCCGCGCGCCGGCGTGAACCAACACGGCAGAAACGACGGAAGCCAGGATCCATGTGCTGTAAAGAGAAGCGGGACCGATCTGCTCGTAGATATAGCCGCCGATGACGCCTGAAAGCGCCGAACCCAGATAGATGAAGCTGTCGATGAGGCCAGCAGCCATACCTGTGCGGCCCACACGATCGTATTCCATCGGGATGAGCGCGGTGAGCATGGTGTTGGCGCCGTACATCGCAGCACAGATGAGGCCCAGCAGGATGGAGAGCAGCAGCATGCCGCAGCCGGGCAGCAGCAGCGCGCTGCACAAGGCAGAAAAGATCATCATGATCACGATGACGGCGTAAGGATTGGTGCCGCGGATACGCAGCGCAAAACCCAGATACACGCCAACCATGTTGATGGCGGGCAGAATCAGGGTGAATGCGGAAGAGACGGCGCCGGAGGGACTCAGCCGGCCGAGGATGGATGGCGTCCAGGTGATCACGCAGTCGCGGATAAAGCCATACAGCACGCAGGTAAAAAGCACCAGCAGGAAGCCGGACGCCGCGAAGATGTGGAGCGCGGAGCCGGATACATGCGCTGTGCCAGAGGCGGAACGGGGCGTGGGCGGCAGCACGCGGATGGCGTCGTGGCGCGCAAACAGGCGGATGGAAAGCAGGCATACCACTGCCGCGATCGCGGCAGGCACGATGAATGAATATCGCCATACCACATAAGCGGAGAGGAAGCCCGAGATCAGCCATGCGCTGAAATGGCCGACGACCAGCGTGAACGCTAGCGCACCCTGGGCATAAATGCGCAGCGTCTCATCGTGAAAATGCAATGCAATCAGGCGGACAATTGGCGTCCACATCATCGACTGGAAGAAGGCATTGACCGACCAGACCGCCAGCAGCGCATGATAGGAAGGGCAAAGACCCATGGCAAAATTGCACACGGCGGTACCTGCGATGCCGGTGAGCATGTGGCGCACAGGATTGACGTGATCGACGATTGTGCCGTTGATGAACTGGCCCGCTGCGTAGAGGACGGCAAAGAGCGTCTGCAGAAGGCCGGCTTGCGGCATGGTGAGCGAAAAGGCATCGCTGATGCTGCCAAGCGCTGCCGACAGGTTCAGCCGGCAGACGTAGGCGCTCGTGTAGATTGCGATACAGATGGTCAGCAGCGTTTTCTGCGAGGAAGAAAAAGACTTTTTCATGGGTGATTCAGGAAGAGGCGCAGAAAAGCCTGCGCAATTCGGTATAATTCAGCGGTTTACAGGGTTATCTGGCAGAATCCATGGCGAGCTTCGCAGCACCGTAGATGCCTGCGTCATTGCCGAGCTTGGCCAGCACGATATCTGCCTTGCGCTCCGCCAGGGTGGAAAGCGCTTCATAGTGCTTTTTCACGGTGTTCACCAGGTAGTCGCCTGCCTTGGATACGCCGCCGCCGATGATATATACCTCAGGGTCGACGATATTGGTAAGCATGGCCATGCTCTTGCCCAGGTAATACATGCATTCATCGAACGCCTTTTCAGCAAGTTCGTCGTTATGCCTGGCGGCGTCGACGACGTCGCGTGCGGTGATGACGTCAAGCGTACGCAGCGCGGAGGGCGCGTCGCTCTCTTTGAGCATCCGTTCGGCACGGCGCACGATACCGGTGGCGGAAGCGGTCTGATCCAGACAGCCGCATTGGCCGCAGTTGCAGGGCGTGGTTTCATCCGGGTTGACGATCACATGACCGATTTCGCCGCCGAGGCCGCCCATGCCGAAGACCATGCGGCCGTCGAGGATGATGCCGCCGCCCACGCCGGTACCCAGCGTGATGAACACCAGGTTTTCTGCGTCGCGGCCGCTGCCCTGCCAGTATTCGCCCATGGCAGCCGTGTTGGCGTCGTTGCCCGCGAAAACCGGTACGCCGCGCAGGATGGAGGCCAGCTCACGCGCAGGGTTGAAATCGCCCCAGCCGAGGTTCACGCAGCGCTTGACATAGCCGCCGCGCTGCACCGGGCCGGGAATGCCTACGCCGATGGCGATCACGCGGGACAGATTGCGCGCATAGTGCAGAATCTCCTCTGCGACGTTGGGCAGGATGAGGCTGCCGTTTTCTGAGATATCCGTTTTGATTTCCCACTTGGAGAGCAGTTGGCCGCGCTGGTCAAACGCGCCGATCTTGGTGGCGGTGCCGCCGATATCTACGCCGAAATAGAGATTATCCATGACTGTAACTCCTTTGCATGCAAGAAAATACTATTGGGATAATTCGAGGCGGTTTTCCGAATTCCTCTTGCACGGAACGGGATTTGCCGCGTATCAAGGAAACACGGATAAGAACCATGCGGACATGCAGAAGGGGCAAAGATTGCGCACAAAAATTGTTCGGATGTGACGAAACAAACTTGACGCAGGACAACGGTTTCTTCTACAATAGAGGCATAACGCGGAAGGAGGAAGTCACGATGAAGGGCTATCTGGCTGTGGATATCGGCGCTTCCAGCGGCAGGCATATCATGGCCTGGCTGGAAGGCGGTTTGCTGAAGCTGGAAGAGGTGTATCGCTTCCCCAACGGAGCAGAGATGAAGAACGGTCATCTGTGCTGGGACATGGACGCGCTGTATGCGCATGTGGTCGCAGGCATGCATGCGGCAAAGGAAAAGGGGTTTGCGCCCATCGCCATGGGCATCGATACCTGGGCAGTAGATTTTGTGCTGCTGGATGAAAGCGACCGGCCGGTGGGCGACCTGGTGGCTTACCGCGACAGCAGGACGCAAGGCATGGACAAAGCGCTGGAGAAGACGTATCCGTTTGAGCAGCTCTACGCTCGGACAGGAATCGCCAAGCAGCCGTTCAATACTGTTTACCAGATGATGGCGGTGCTCAGGGAGCATCCTGAATACCGGGAAACCGTACGTGATTTCCTGATGGTGCCGGAGTATCTGGCGTTCCGGCTCACGGGGCGGAAGATGCACGAATGGACGAATGCATCGACCACGGCGCTGTGCGATGCGCGTACGAAGCAGTGGTCGCCCGAGGTGATCCATGCTGCAGGGCTGCCTGCGCACTGGTTTGCGGGGAAGATCCATCAGCCGGGCGCGGTTGTCGGCAGCCTGCTCAGGGAAATCCGAGAGGCAGTTGGTTTTGATACGGACGTGATCCTGACGGCAACGCATGACACAGGCAGCGCATATCTGGCTGTGCCGGCGCGCGATGATCAGGCGGCGTTTCTCTCCAGCGGCACGTGGAGCCTGTTGGGCACAGAGCTGGACGCAGCCTGTGCGACGCAGGAGAGCCGCGCAGCGGGATTCACTAACGAGGGCGGTTACGGCGGTACGACGCGCTATCTCAAAAATATTATGGGGCTGTGGATGCTGCAGTGTATCCGCAAGGAACTGGATGACGCCTATACGTTTGCAGAGATGGCGGATATGGCAGCCGCGTCGGACTACGACGCCTATGTCGATGCGGCGGACAATCGTTTCCTCGCGCCTGCAAACATGCTGGACGAGGTAAAGGCTGCGCTGCGCGAAGCGGGCGCGCCTGCACCGCGCAATCTGGCGGATGTGCTGCGGACGGTGAACCTCAGCCTGGCTATGTGCTACCGCGACGCCATCGACGGGATGAGCCGCCTGACGGGTAAGCAGTTTACATCGGTAAATATTGTGGGCGGAGGCAGTCAGAATCAGCTGCTGAACAGCCTGACTGCACAGATGACAGGTCTGAGCGTGTATGCCGGCCCAACGGAGGGTACTGCCATCGGCAACCTGATCGTGCAGATGATCGCTAAAGGAGAATTTACCTCCCTGCAGGAGGCCAGAGATACCGTAAAGAAGAGCTTTGACATCAAGGAGGTTAGCCATTCATGAGCTACATGGAAGCAAAGGTCAAGTATGAGGCGCTTGGCGTTGACGTGGACGCCGCTATCGCAAAGCTGAAAACCGTACCCGTGTCCATCCATTGCTGGCAGGGCGACGATGTGCGAGGATTCGATACCGATCCGAGCAAACCGCTGACCGGCGGCATCCAGACGACGGGCAATTATCCGGGCCGTGCCCGCACACCTGAGGAGCTGATGGCGGACTTTGACGTCGTGCTCTCCCTGTGCCCGGGCATGAAGAAGATTTCCCTGCACGCCAGCTACGCGATCTTCAACGAGGAAAACGGCGGCTGGGTCGACCGCGATCAGCTCGAGCCCAAGCACTTTAAACCGTGGGTGGATTACTGCAAGGCCCGCGGCATCGGCGCGGACTTCAATCCGACGTTCTTCTCCCATCCTAAGTGTGATCCGTTGACGCTGTCCTCGCCCGACGAGCAGACCCGCCGATTCTGGATCGAGCACGGAAAGGCCTCTATTCGTATCAGCACCTATCTGGCTGAAGAACTGGGTCAGCCGTGCGTCATGAATATCTGGACGGGCGATGGTTTTAAGGATATTCCCAGTGACCGCCTCGGCCCGAGAAAGCGTTACCGCGAGGCGATCGACGAGATTCTTTCTGAGCCGTTTGACTTTGTCAAGGTCAAGCCTTGTATCGAGTCGAAGGTTTTCGGTATCGGCGTGGAGGCGTATACTGTGGGCTCAAGCGAGTTTTCGCTGGCCTATGCAGCGATGAACATGGATACGTGTATCCCGCTGATGGACAATGGCCACTATCATCCTACCGAGATGGTTTCCGATAAGATTCCGGCATTGCTGGCGTTCTTCCCGGAGATCGCGCTGCATATCACGCGGCCTGTCCGCTGGGACAGCGACCATGTGGTGCTGCTGGATGATGAGACGAAGGAAATCTGTAAGGAAATCGTGCGCTGCGGCGGCCTCGAGGGAAGCGTAGATATTGCGCTGGATTACTTTGATGCTTCCATCAACCGCGTCGCTGCGTGGACGGTGGGCATCCGCAATACTCAGAAAGCGCTGCTGATGGCGCTGGTGACGCCGCATGCGTATCTTAAGAAACTGCAGGACGAGAGCAATTTCACAGAGCTTCTGGTCATGCAGGAGGAAACCAAGACGCTGCCCTTTGGCGAAATCTGGGCCGAGTATTGCCGCGTGTGCGGCGTGCCGCAGGATGGCGAATGGTTCCCGATCGTTCGCCGGTATGAAAAGGACGTTCTTCTCAAGCGAATTTAAGCCACGTTGCGTTTAACCGGCGCGAAGCGAAGAAGGGACAATGTCCCTTGCAGGGGGTTGGGGACAGCGTCCCCATCGTTTCCCCATCAGTAAGGAGGAAGAAAAACCAATGAGCATGCTCGATCTATCTATTATGCAGCGCTATATCCGCACGGCGGACGACGGCTGGCATCAGGGCTGGCATGAGCGCAACGGCGGCAACCTGACCTATCGCCTGACGAAGGAGGAAGTGGACGAGATGCGTCCGTTCTTCTACGAGAATCCGCGCGAGTGGGTCAACATGGGCGTGACGGGTGAAAACCTCGCCGGCGAATACTTTATTTCCACCGGCAGCGGCAAGTTTTTCCGCAATGTGATTCTTAATCCCGAGGACAGCCTGTGTGTGGTAGAGATCAACGATAAGGGAGACAGCTACCGCATTGTCTGGGGACTCAAAAACGGCGGCCGCCCGACGAGCGAATTCCCCAGCCATTTTATGAATCATTCTGTGCGCGTGGCGGCGACAAACGGCGTATGCCGCGTGATCTATCATGCGCATCCGGCGAATGTCATCGCCATGACCTACGTGCTTGAGCTTACCGACCGTGAATTCTCCCGCGTGCTGTGGAAGAGCGCAACGGAATGCCCGGTCGTGTTCCCGGGTGGCGTAGGCGTGGTGCCCTGGATGGTGCCCGGCGGCGCGGATATCGCGCTGGCGACGTGCGAAAAGATGAAGGCATATGAGGCGGCGATCTGGGCGCATCATGGACTGTTTGTCTCCGGTCCGGATTTTGACACCACCTTCGGTCTGATGCATACGATTGAAAAGTCCGCGCAGATCTGGGTGCTGCAGAAATCCACGGGCCTGAAGGAGCTGCAGACCATCACCGACGACGATCTTCGCGCCATCGCGAAGGAATTCGGCGTAACGCTTCGCGAAGAATTCCTCGACTGACAGGAGGCTGCATATGGAACGCATGGCATGGAAGGGCCGGATCAAGCCCGGCTGCAAGGCAGAGTATATCCGCCGCCACGATGAAATCTGGCCGGAAATGAAGCAGCTGCTCAAACAGGCCGGCATCTGCAATTACACGATCTTTGCCAATGGTGACGAACTCTTTGGCTACTACGAGTGCGAGCAGGGCATCGAGTTTGCCGAGCGCACGCAGGCGCAGAGCCCGATCGTCGACAAATGGAACGCATACATGTCCGATATCCTTGAGCTGGAGATGGACCCTGTGACGGGCGCGCAGCCCAAGCTGGAGCCCGTGTTCCGGCTGGACTGAGCGGAGGAATGCCATGTTTACACAGAAGGTTGTTGTCGTCACCGGCGGCGCAAACGGCATTGGCAAATGCATTGCACAGGAGTTTGAAAAGCAGGGCGCAAAGGTTGTGGTGATCGATAAGGCAGAAGGCGAACACTTCGTGGGCGATCTGGCGGATCAGCATGTGCTCGATCGCTTTGCGGATTATGTAATTGCCGAGCATGGACATGTCGATGTGCTGGTCAACAACGCGCTGCCGCTGATGAAGGGCATTGATGCGTGCAGCTATGAGGAATTCAGCTACGCGCTGGCTGTGGGTGTGACTGCGCCGTTCTATCTGGCCAAGCGCTTTGCACCATATTTTGCGCCAGGCGCCTCGATCATCAATATTTCTTCCTCACGCGACAGGATGAGCCAGCCGCAGACGGAGAGCTACACCGCAGCAAAGGGCGGCATCGCGGCGCTGACGCATGCGCTTGCGGCGAGCCTGGCGGGCAAGGTGCGCGTCAACTCGATTTCTCCGGGATGGATCGATACGGCGTATACCGTGTATGAAGGGCCGGACGCCATACAGCAGCCGGCAGGCCGCGTGGGCAATCCGCAGGATATCGCACAGATGGCGCTCTTCCTCTGCTCGGATAAGGCAGGGTTTATCACCGGCGAAAACATCTGCATTGACGGCGGCATGACAAAGCTGATGATCTATCATGGCGATCATGGCTGGTCGCTGGATGCATAAACAAAAGGGCCTCCGATGACTCGGAGGCCCGTGTTTTGTCTTTATTTGAGCTGAAGCACGAACGGATTCTCTATCGTGCCTTCGCCGCCGGTGATCTGCAGCATGCCGGTATGCACATAGCAGATGGGGCGGATGCCGCCTTCCCGGTCCAGACCGGAGACGGAGATGTGGCCGTTGTCGCCCACGATCCAGCGGCGGCCCGGCGCGCGCCAGTCGGTCGTCCAGTACCAGGAATTACCGTTGATGCGGCGCAGCCCCCTGGAAAAGGCGTAGGGCGTGCCAGTGGTGCTGCGGCGCTTAAGCGCTACAAAGTCCTCTTCTACGAAACCGTAATCCGGATGGAACAGCTCGCCGCGGCGGGAGGGAAGGGCCAGCAGGCCGCGCTGTGGCATATCTACAAGAACCGCCTGCTCCTCGGGGGTAAACATGCGGCTGATGACGTCGCTGCACAGCGCCTGGCGGATATGCGTATCGGCATAATCCAGACCCGGACCGTCGAGCACGTCGCGCTCGGGATGATAGAGCACGGTGTCGATGATGTATTCCGTCATCAGCAGGAAGACGTCAGCGTTTTCGCCGGAGAGTTCGTCGCGGTTGGCGTATTTTTTCTCTTTCCTGCCGGGAAGGTTGTCCTTGCTGATGATGTCGTCATCGGCGGGCATGCCCTGACCGAGCACGCGCCACAGCAGCGGCGCTTCTTCGCCGTTTTCTCCGTGCGGATATACGCCGAAGGTGACATATTGATAATCGTGCGTCTGCTTATCGTAGCCGGCAAGGCGGGCAGACGCCTGCGCCCCGGCGCAGGGCATGAGCATCAGCAGCAGAAGAGCCGCACAGAGGGTGATCCGGGAAAGGCGCATGTGAAAACCTCATTTCCAATCATTCGCGTATTGATTCAGGTTCTATTGTATGCATTTTAGGGGAAAAGTCAAGGTTCAGACGCGTGCTGCAGGCAGTTGATCTTGAAGAATGGGCATGATTGTGCTAAAATATTATGAATTGCGGCATTTTTCAATTGTGATCATATCCGGGGGAACCTATGAACAAAAAGATGAAGATTGCGCTGCTGGGCCTGCTGCTTGCGGCGCTTGTGATTCTTGCGCCGTCTCCGGCGCTGATGGAAGAAATGGATGCGCCTAAGAGCATCCCGCTGGATGCGCCGGCAGGCAGCAAGCCAAAGCCGGAGAGCTACATCGCGGAGAACGTCTATCAGGATGAGACCATCCGCGTGGAGATTGAATATACGCGTGCCTGCGATACGCCGGTATACGTAGCGCGCGTGCAGCTGACGGATGCTTCCCAGCTGCGCACGGTGCTGGCGGGCAAGTATGGTTCGCAGAAGACGGCCCTTGCCACGCGCATGGCCGAGCGCTGCAACGCGGTCTTTGCCATCAACGGCGATTATTATTCCTATATCAGCACGGGCCTTGTCGTACGTCAAGGGCATACCTGGCGCTACAGGCCGGACGAGCAGCTGGATGCGCTGATGATCGATATAAACGGCGATCTGCACGTGGTGATGAGCATCGGCAAGGAAAACCTGGACGCAGCCTACAATGCGCTGGGCGGCTCCGTGGACGAAGGCGGCACGATCATGCAGGCCTTCTCCTTCGGCCCGGCGCTGGTGGTGGACGGCAAGCTGGCGCATGAGCAGTTTCTGCGCCCGGACAAGAGCGAAAACAAGGAGACGCAGCGCATGGTGATCGCGCAGGATGGGCCGCTGTCCTATGTGATTGTGTGCTGTGAAGGCCCGGACAACACGGATTCGAAGGGCATGACGCTGCAGGAGATGGCCGAGTTTGTGTATGGCCTTGGCGTGGATAACGCGTATAACCTCGACGGAGGCGGCTCTTCTACGATGGTATTCAGGGGCGAAAAGATCAATGCTCTGTCCACCAGTAAAAACCGCAGCGTGTCGGATGTCATCTGCTTCTGCTCCGCACACGATATGTAAGGAGGGCGAATCATGGGTTATGAAGAGACCGGGCTGATTACGCCCTATGGCCTGTGCGTAGCGGTCGCCGCGCTGGCGGCTGTGCTGCTGCTGCGCTTTCTGCGCATTGCGGCAGCGAAGAAACATGCCCCGGTGGATGGACCGATCGGCGTGATTTATAAAGTGGATCATCTGGATCTGGCGCTGTGGTGCATTCCACTGGCGTTTGTATTTGCCAGGCTGAGCTATTGCCTGGCGCGCTTCAGCTTCTATTTTCTGGAAATGGGGCCCATGAGCGTGCTGCGCACATGGGAGGGCGGTTTTATGCTCTATGGCGCGGCGCTGGGCGCTATGCTGGGTGCTGGCCTGCTGGCCAAAAAGCGCTGCGCGAGCGTTGCGGCGACGCTGGATGAGATTGCCGCGCCGGGCATGTTGGCGGTTGCAATCTGCCGCCTTGGCGAATGGACGACGGGCGAAGGCGTGGGCGCGTGGATCGAGAGCGAGTGGCTGATGCGCCTCCCGTTTGCGGTGATGAATGAATACGAAGAATGGCAGCTGGCCGTATTCCTGCTGGAGGCGGCTGCGGCGCTGATTCTGCTGTTTGTCAGCCTGCGTGTCAGGCAGGGAAAGGGCGCGCGCATGCTCTGCGCGCTGCTGCTGTATGCTTGCTGCCAGGTGGTGCTGGAGAGCATGCGCATGGACAGCTGCCTGAAGGTGGGTTTTGTGCGTGTGAGCCAGGTGCTCTCTGCGCTGGTGATCCTCGCGGTAACGGCGATTCGCGCCTGGCGCACAGACGGAAAGAGAATGATGATGAGCCGCGCGATCCCCGTGCTTGTGTGCGCTGGTGTGATCGGTATCATCGAGTGGGCGCTGGATAAGACGACAGTCAATAATCTGCTGCTGTATGCGGTGATGATTGCGGTGTGTATCTTCCTGGGCGCAAACGGTATGCACGGCCTGAAGCGCGGCCTTGAGGACTGAGCATGAGGGAAGAAAAGAATACGCGCGCCGCTCTGCTTTCGCTGATTGGCTCCATGGTCATCTTCGGCACGATCGGTGTTTTCCGTCGGCATATTCCGCTGCCTTCAAGTATGATCGCCATGATGCGCGGTCTGATCGGCATGTCGTTTCTGCTGCTGGTTCTGCGGGTAAAGCATCAGAAGCCGGACGGGAAAGCGATCCGCAGAAACGCTGTGATGCTGCTGCTCTCCGGCGCGCTGCTGGGCTTCAATTGGATTCTGCTGTTTGAGGCATATCGCTATACGTCGGTGGCGACGGCTACGCTGTGCTATTACATGGCGCCGATTCTGGTGATGCTGCTTTCGCCTGCGCTGCTTGGCGAGAGGCTGACCAGAAAAAAAGCGCTGTGCGTGCTTGCTGCGCTGGCGGGGATGGTGCTCGTTTCAGGCGTGCTGCAGGCGGGCTTTGCCGGCGGACGCGAGGTGACGGGCGTGCTCTTCGGCCTTGGCGCGGCGGCGCTGTATTGCGGCGTGATCCTGACCAACAAGCGGATTCGCGATATCTCCGCTTATGACAAGACCATTGTGCAGCTGGGTACGTCTGCTGCACTGCTGCTGCCCTATACGCTGCTGACGGAGAGAATTACCGGCATGGCGATCACAGGCGGCGCGCTGGCTATGCTGCTGCTGGTGGGCGTGGTGCACACGGGCGTGGCGTATTGGCTGTACTTTGGCTCCATGGGCAGCCTGCGCGCGCAGACGGTGGCGCTGCTGAGCTATATTGATCCAGTGGTGGCGATTGTGCTGTCTGCGCTGGTGCTGGGCGAGCGGATGACGCCGGGCGGCGCGCTGGGCGCCTTGCTGGTGCTGGGCGCGACCATTGTCAGCGAGCTTCCGGAAAAAGCAACAGAAAAGGGGAATGAGTCATGAAGCGATTTACCGCGCATATCCATCATACCTATGACACCATCCTGCGCATGTTCCGTACGATGGACGATACCTTCTTTTTCAAGAGAAAGATTCTGATGGCGCTGGGCGGCCTGGTGTTGGCTGTGCTGGGCGTGTGGAATATGCAGAGCGTGGCAGGCATCCTCTTTCTGATGATCGGCTGCTGGCTGCTGGCCAGCCTCAATCTGCCGGCCAAGAACCAGGCGGATAACATCAAAAAGGCGCTGGACGGCAAGTATCCTGCCAATAAGTATGAGTTCTTCGATAAGAATTTCGTGCTCTACGCGCAAAATCAGGATGTGATCACCTACGACAAGCTGACGCGCCTGATTGAGGATGAGGGCTTTTGCTATCTGTGCATCAGCGAGCAGGCCTGCTATATGCTGGAAAAGGCGTCGCTGGGCGATGAACTCAAGCGCTTTATGCCGTTTATGGAGAAGGCGACGGGCTTGACCTGGCGCAAGCCGTACAGGCTGAGCACGTTTAATCTCAAGGCGATGATCGAGCTGATTCAGGGCGCGCCGGAAAAGAAGAAAAAAAGAAAATAACCGCAAAGAGCCCTCTTCCCAGTCGGGAAGAGGGCTCTATATGCATATCAGGATCAGAGGCTGTTATCGTATCCGTGCTCATTGTAGATCAGCGCCATGAACTCGACGTCCGCGTCGGAGTTGTTTTCCAGGCTGTGGAACTGACCAACCTCAATCACGCACACATCGCCCGGCCTGACGCGGGTCACCGTCTTGTCGCTATCGATAAAGTCGGCTTCACCGCGCAGGATGTAATACGGCTCGGTGTCGCGCAGGTGCTGGTGCCAGCCGACGCTTGCGCCCGGCGGCAGGATGACTTTGGCATACAGCCTGCCATGGCCCAGCAGCTCGTCCTTAGATACAATATGGTGCACGTATGCCGTGCCTCGGCCGCCGCCCAGGTGCTCGACGGCCTTGATGTCTGCCTTGCGGATCATAGGAAGCCTCCTTGAAGGATGATGATATAGTTTATTTTCTGTGTCTGAGCTCATAGTCCTTCAAGGAATCCAGAGCCTGAGGCGCGAGCGGATACAGTGCGATGAGGTTGAAGATGGTCATCAGGCCGATACCGACATCGCCCAGGTCCCACACGAACGTGTAGGCAGCCAAGCCGCCGATGAAGAGCATGGCCAGTGCGAGTACCTTATAGGCCGTCTGTGTACTCCAGCGGTCGCCGAAGAGATAGGCGACGTTGGAGCGCGCGTAAAACAGCACGCCGATGAACGTAGAGAAGCTGAACAGCCACAAGATGACGGCGATGAAAACGGAACCTGCGCCGCCCAGATGATGCACCATGGCGGCTTGCAGCAGGCCCATGCCACTCTGGCCCTGAAGCGCCGCTTCGGGCGCCAGGAGCATGATCATTGCCGTGCAGGTACAGATTACCAGCGTATCGATGAGCACGCCGAAGGCCTGCAGGAGGCCGACCTTCGCGGGATGATCGCTCTCGGCTGCTGCGGCGGAGCAGGGGGCGGAGCCGGAGCCTGCTTCGTTGGAGAACAGGCCGCGTTTCACGCCGTTCATCAGCACGGCGCCGAAGCCGCCTGCCGCCATCTGGCGCAGGCCAAAAGCCTCTGAGAAGATGCGGCCGAATACCCCGGGCAGGAGCGCTGCATTTTTTATGATCAGGAAGATGGTGATGAAGAAATACGCGCTCGCCATGATGGGCACAACCACGTCCAGCACCCTGACCGTCGCATGCTTGCGCAGAACGATGATGGCAGCTATGGCGACAAGCACGATGGTAGAATACAGCGGCGGAATACCGAAAGCATTTTCAAATGCGGAGGAAACGGAATTGCCGATGACTTGGCTGATGCCGCACCAGCAGACGAGGCCCGAGAGTGCAAAAAGCACGGCGATAACAGATTTGGTCAGCTTTCTGCCGCGCCATGTTTCGGCAAGAGCATGGATGTAGAGCGCCGGACCGCCGCGGTAACCGCCGTAGAGCGGATCATTTTCTTTATAAATGTTGGCGAGCGTCGCTTCAATAAAAGCTGTGGACGCACCGACCAGCGCCGTAATCCACATCCAGAAGACTGCGCCCGCGCCGCCGGCGGATATTGCCGCAACCACACCGACCAGATTGCCCATGCCTACGCGCGTGGCGGTGGAGACGATGAGTGACTGGAGGCCGGAAAGAGAACCGCGGGAGGTTGTGCGCTTTTCAAGGGTTACCCGCAGCATCGCGGGCATCAGGCGCACGGGCAGGCAGCGCGTGCGGATGGTGAAATAGACGCCGGTGGGAACGAGCAGGATGACCAGCAGAGGAAGGCCGAGCTGCGCGCCGCCGGGAAGCGGAAGGATGATCAAGTCGTGCCACAGCAGCGCATAAACGGCGTTTATCGCATAGACGAATAGGGAAACAACCCTATCGATGAGAGTTGACATGGTGTAAATTCTCCTTGTTTGTATTTAAAAACATACCCTTTGTCGCAAAGCCCAATTAGTATACACGAAGATTGACGCTTTGTAAATCCCTTGAAGCGAGGGGAACATTGACAAAGATGATGGAACACACTATACTTTTGGATAGAAATGCCGGACGTGTCGGCGAATCATGGCATGATTTGCAAAATCAGGAAGAAAGTAGGAGAGCGTATGGACAACAGGCAAATGGCGGCGCGCGTGGAAGAACTGATTTCCTGCATGACGCTGGAAGAAAAAGCGGCGCAGATGGTGCAGGTGCCTTACCCATTTGTCGGCCGCGAGGAATCGCTGCGCTGGGCAAGGCTGGGTGCAGGATCCTTCCTGCATGTGCTGGGCGACGAGGCGCGCGAGGTGCAGCGCGTGGCGATCCAGGAATCCCGCTTGGGCATTCCGGTGATTTTCGGCATCGATGCGATCCACGGTCACGGCCTTAATGACCATGCGACGATCTTTCCGACGCAGCTGGCTGCAGCCTGCTCCTGGAATCCGGACGTGGCCTATACCATGGGCCAGATTACGGCGCGCGAGGTGGCGACCGATGGCCTGCACTGGACGTTCTCGCCCGTGCTCTGCCTGGGCCGCGATACGCGCTGGGGCCGCGTGAACGAGACGTTCGGCGAGGATCCGTATCTGGCGGGCGAGATGGGCGCAGCGATCATCAGGGGTTATCAGGGCGAGGATTTGTCCGACGACGAGCATATCCTGGCTTGCGCTAAGCATTACATTGGTTATGGCGAGGCGGTCGGCGCGCGTGATTCCTGCGATACGGAGATGACATACCGTAAGCTGCGCGAAACCTTCCTGCCGCCATTCAGGAAGGCAGTCGACGCGGGCGTGGCGAGCATCATGACGGCATACGGATCCATCGACGGTACGCCGTTCACCATCGACAGTGTATCGCTCAAGGATATTCTGCGCGGAGAGCTGGGCTTTGATGGTTTCGTCGTCACGGATTGGGACAACGTGAATTCTCTCGTACGCCGTCAGCATATATGTGAAACGCTGGAGGAAGCCTCGGTGCTTGCGGCCAACGCAGGCAACGATATGATCATGACCTCCACGGAGTTCTATCAGGCGGTGCTGAGCGCTGTGCGCGACGGCAGGATGCAGGAAGCGGTGCTTGATGAGGCCGTGCGTCATATTCTGACAATCAAGCTGCGCATGAATCTGCTTGAGAAGCCGGAAAAGAAGGGCAAGCCGGGTTGTTTTGGCTGCGAGGAGCATCTGCAGCATGCCAAAGATGCGGCGGATAAGAGCCTGGTGCTGCTGAAAAATGACGGTGTGCTGCCGCTGAAGGGCGTGAAGAAGGTAGCCGTCATCGGACCGAATGCAGACGATATCCGCGCGCAGTACGGTGACTGGACATACTTCACCCATCCCAGGCTGAATCTGGAGCATGAACCGATCCGCCCGTATGTGACGGTGAAGGAGGGCATGGAGGCAGCCTGCGCGGCGCGCGGCGTTGCATGCGCGTATCATCGCGGCTGCTCCGTGTTGGAGGGCGAGTACGAGGATATCGCCGGTGCGGTGGAGACTGCGAAGAACGCGGATGCGATCGTGCTGGTGGTAGGCGATGTAATTCCACAGGTCGGCGAGGAGAAGGATCGCGCCGTGCTGGAACTCTCCGGCAGGCAGATGGAGCTCTTTGACGCGATGCGTGCGCTGGACGTGCCGGTGATCACAGTGCTGGTGGCTTCCAAGCCGCTGGCGGTTGGCCGCGCGGCGACGGATGCGGCTGCATTTATCTGTGCGTTTAACGGCGGCATGTTCGGCGGCGAGGCTGTGGCGAAGGCTGTGTTCGGCGAGCTCAATCCCTGCGGTCGTCTGCCGATTTCCTTCCCGCGCGCCAGCGGTCAGGTGCCGGTGTATTACAATAGCCTGCCGGGCTGGCATTGCCAGGCGGGCAGGGGATA
This sequence comes from Clostridia bacterium, assembly GCA_017397695.1. The sequence goes on along the minus strand of JAFQIF010000135.1, from coordinate 11,078 downwards.
TTGCGATCTGGCAGAGGGGCCGCTGTATGCCTTCGGCGAGGGCCTGGGCTACAGCGTGTTTGCCTACAGCGATCTGCGCTTTGACAAGGACAGCTTCAAGGCTAGCATAAGGGTGACCAATATGGGCAGCATGGCCGGCACGGAGACTGTGCAGGTATACTTTAATGATATGGTTTCCTCCGTGCTCACGCCGGTCAGGCAGCTCATCGCCTTCCGACAGGTGACGCTGGATGCGGGTGAAAGCGCCGTGGTTGAATTTGAACTCTGCCGGGAGGATTTCTCGCTGATCAACCGTCAGCAGCAGCGCGTAACCGAGCCGGGTGAGTTTGAACTGATGATTGGTCATTCCAGCCTGGAAGCAGATTTGCTCAAAACTGTCTTCAGACTATGATTTCGATATAATCCGACATATTTTTGCGGGCTGCGAAAAGCAGTCCGCTTTCGTGTTGACTTTAAAATTTGTCAAGGGTATACTGAAAGACAATGAAACACAAAAAGATGAACTGACGACCTGATCGAAGAGGAGAAGGAAAAAACCGCATGAACAGATTCAAGAAATTCTTTGGCGCCCAGGATATGACGGTCGGCAAGCCGCTCTCTAACCTGATTGCGTTCTCTGTGCCGCTGCTGATTGGTAATCTGGCCCAGCAGATGTACAACACGGTCGATTCGATCATCGTCGGCCAGTATGTGGGCGACAGCGCGCTGGCGGCCGTCGGCACCAGCGGACCGATCCTCAACCTGCTTCTGCTGCTGTTTATGGGCATCTCCACCGGCGCAGGCATTCTCGTGTCGCAGTACTTCGGCGCGCATAGGCAGGAGGACCTGGAAACCAGTGTTGGCACCTGCCTCACGCTCACTTTTATCGCCAGCTTGATCATCATGGCAATTGGTCCTGTGATCATTGAACCGCTGATGACGCTGCTGGATACGCCGCCGGATGTTTACGGTATGGCGGTCGATTATCTGACGATTGTGACCGTGGGCATCATGGGCTCCGCATATTACAATATCGTCTCCGGCATTCTGCGCGGTTTGGGCGATTCCGTTTCTCCGCTCATTTTCCTGATCGTGGCCTGCGTGCTCAATATCATTCTGGATATCGTGTTTGTGGCGAATATGGGCATGACGGCGGATGGCGTGGCGCTTGCGACGGTTATCGCGCAGGCTGTGTCCGCTGCGCTGTGCCTGTGGCGGCTGACGCACATGAAGAGCGTGCTGAAGGTGACCAGAAAGCGCCTTGTTCCGGATAAGCATATTACGCTCAAGACGATCCGACTGGGCCTGCCCTCGGGTCTTACGCAGATGATCTTCTCCATGGCGGCCATCGTCGTGCAGGCGCTCACCAATTCCTTTGGTACCAGCGTGATTGCCTGCTCCATTGTGGTTATGCGCGTAGACGGCTTTGCGATGATGCCTAACTTCACCTTCGGCATGGCGATGACCACGTTCGTTGGCCAGAATGTCGGCGCTGGCCGCATGGACCGCGTGCAGGAGGGCGTCAAGAAGGGACTGGCTGCCGGCTTAATGGTGGCTGTTGTGCTGGTGGCAGCGATCCTGCTCTTTGGCGAAAATCTGATGCGCATGTTTACCGAGACCGAAGAGGTTGTGAATCTCGGCGTGCATATGATGCGGATTCTGGCGGTGGGCTATATCGCCATGGCGGTCACCCAGAGCCTTTCCGGCGTGATGCGCGGCGCAGGCGATACGCTTACGCCAATGTGGATCTCCTTTATCACAACGATCATCATCCGCATGCCGCTGGCCTACGGCCTGGCCTACCTGACCCGCAGCGCTGCGCAGCCGGTTGGCAGCCCGGACAGCCTGTTCATCTCCCTGCTGATTTCCTGGGTGGCTGGTGCGCTGCTTACCGCGCTGCTTTACCGCCGCGGCAAGTGGCGCAGGCTCGCGAGCGCGAAGCTGTAAGCAAATAAAGGAGAATCAATGATGGATACGATGCAGACCTCTCTGCTTTCACGGCTGAATTCGCCGGCGATGTACGGTATCGTTGCGCTAGCGATCCTGCTGGTGGTGGCGATGTGCGTATATTTCATGATCAAGAGCTGGCGTGCGGGCATCGCCGTGGGCATGGACAAGGCTGTGCTGCGCAAGGCGATCATTTCCAGTGCGACGTTCACGCTGCTGCCCGCATTCAGCGTACTGCTGGGCGTGGTGGCGCTCTCGGGCAGCATGGGTATTCCGCTGCCGTGGCTGCGCCTGAGCGTCATCGGCAATCTGCAGTATGAGGTGAATGTAGCTCAGATTGCTGCGACGGGCGTGGGTCTTTCGGGACTCAAAATCACGGAGATGACGGCGCAGGCTTTTGTCACCATCGCGCTGGTGATGACGGCGGGTATTCTTGGCGGCGCGTTGCTGTGTCTGTTCACGCTCAAGGCGTATGCCAAAAAGCTGGGCGGAAAGCCCAAAGCGGCTGGCTCCGGAAAAAAGAGCTTTGGCGACTGGGCGATGATTGCGATGTTTGTGGGCATGTGTGCCGCATACATCGGCAGCTATGTCGGTCAGGCCGTGGCGGAGCGCACGCTTTTGCCGCTGGTTACTGCGCTGGTTGCCGCTGCTTCGATGGCCGTATGCGAATACCTGGAGAGAAAGAAGAACATGCAGTGGCTGGAGAATTTTGATCTGGCGGCGAGCATGCTCGTGGCGATGGCGGCCTGCGTGCTGCTTGGACGTGTGCTGTAAGGAGGGAAGCGATCATGGAAAACAAAGCAATTCTCTCTGAGCAGGAAAAGCAGGCATGGTTTGTGCGCTACAATGAGGGCGTGCACCGCGAGGGACGCCTCTGGACGCTCGTTTGCCTAGGCTTTTTGCTGGCAGTTCCGTTTCTGATGGGGCTTGTGCTGGGCGCTATGCCGGATATGAACAGGTTCCTGCGCGGCTTTATCAATGTGGCGATCATCTATTATCCCACCAGCGTCGTCGAGTATCTGATCTACGTGCCGATGCTCGGCCCGGGTGCGAGCTATCTGAGCTTTATCACCGGCAACCTGGCTAACCTTAAGATTCCCTGCGCGATCAATGCGCGTGAGATGGCGCAGGCCCGTGTGGGCACGCCGGAAAACGAGATCATCTCCACGCTGTCGGTTGCGACGAGCTCGCTGGTGACAGTGGTGGTGCTGGCGCTGGGCGTGCTGCTGCTTGTGCCGCTGCAGCCGGTGCTTTCTAATCCTGTGCTTACGCCTGCGTTTGACAATGTGGTGCCGGCGCTCTTCGGCGCGCTGGGGCTCAAGTATTTCTTCAAGGGGAAGAAATTTGCGGCGATTCCTCTGGTGCTTTCCAGCACCGTGTGCATCCTGATGCCCTCAATGATCAGGCAGACGAGCGTGCTGCTGATCATTATCGGCGCGCTGACGATCGGCGTATCGTTTATCTTTTATCAGAAGGGGGCGCTGGAGAAATGATGCTGAAGCTGCTTGTGATCGCTGTGCTTGTGCTGCTTGCGCTTGTGTTTCTGCGCTCGCTGATAGGCCTTGCTATGTTTGCGCTGTTTGTGTGTTTGGCTGTGGCGCTGATGCGTGCGCTGGCGATGCGCCCCACGGCTGCAAAGACGGCGCAGCCGCCTCAGGCAGATCCTGCTCGCGCAAAGGTATACGGCGAAAAGCTCTCGTCGATGGTCAAGATGGAAACGGTGTCCAGCCGCTTTGATCCGGATCGCACAAAGTTCCGCGCGTTTCAGGACAGTCTTCCTGCGCTGTTTCCGCGCGTGTTTGCGGCTTGCGAGGTGCATCATCCGGGAGACGGCCTGGTGCTCCATCTGAAGAGCGAAAACCCGAAAGGCGAACCGATTCTGCTGATGAGCCACCATGATGTGGTGGAGGCGAAGCCGGAAGGCTGGGATCACGGCCCGTTCTCCGGCGAGATCGACGAAACGGGACGCGTGTGGGGCCGCGGTACGGTGGATACCAAGGGAAGCCTGATGTGCGAAATGCAGGCGCTGGAGGAACTGCTGGAGAGCGGCTGGAAGCCCGAAACAGATGTGTTTATCACATCCTCCTGTACGGAGGAATGGTCTGGTCCGTGTGCGCCGGCAATTGTGAGCTGGCTGAAGGATCGCGGCGTGCATCTGGGCATGCTGCTGGACGAGGGCGGTATGATTCTTGAAGAGCCGGTGGGCGGCGTGAAGGGCCGCTATGCGATGGTCGGCGTTCTGGAAAAGGGCTATGGTGATGTGCGCTTCATTGCGCGCAGCCGTGGCGGCCATGCCAGCGCACCCAAAAAGAACTCTCCGCTGCCGCGCTTGGGCGCGCTGATGCAGGATATCGAAAAAAAACCGCCTTTCAAGGCGCAGATCACGCCAACGGTGAAAGAGATGTTTACGCGGCTTGCGCCCAATTCTGGCTTTGCACTCAAGCTGGTTTTCGGCAATCTGTGGCTTTTTGGCCCGCTGCTGAAAAAGGCCATGCCGATGATCAGCTCGGCGGCTGCGGCAATGATGCAGACCACGTGCGCCTTTACTACGGCGAAGGGTTCCGAAGGCCTCAATGTATTGCCGACCAGCGCATATGTGACGGCGAACTTGCGCTTTATCCATCATCAGGCGAACGAAGAGAGCCTTGCGCTGCTTGAAAAGCGCGCAAAGAGATTTGACGTCGAGATGGAAGTGATCACCCAGGACCATCCCTGCCCGGTGGTGGATTATACGGCTGCGCCGTTTAAGCTGCTGGAAGCCGTGACACAGGAAATCTATCCGGGTTACGGCGTAGTGCCGTACGTGATGACCGGCGGCACGGACGCCAAGTACTATGGCAGCGTCTGTGATCACTGCCTGCGCTTTGCGCCTATTGAAATTGACAGCCAGCAGTATGGCAGCATCCATAGCGTGAATGAGAATCTGTATGCGAAGGCGCTTGTGCCTGCGGTGGATTTTTACAAGCGGGTGCTCGTATGCTATTGCGCAGCGAATATGAACTGATGTGACGAAAGAGCAGAGAAGCGTCTCTGCTCTTTTTCCGTGCGGGCGATTGGTTGAAAAAAGACGGCAGGCATGCTATACTGACATATATGCAAATGAGTCCCTGTAAGTGCTACCCGTTGCGAAAGAAGGTGAGCGCATGATCAAGCGCAACCAGAGAATGCTGAATGCGTTCAATCTGATGACGGACGGTCTGCTGATCGTTTTATCCTATATGGCTGCCCTTTGGCTGCGCTTTGACATCCTCAAGGGCCGCGAAAGCATACAGATGACCAGTGCGAAGGTGGTTTCTGCCGTGCTGTGCTTCAGCGTGCTGATCGTGCTGGTGTACTATGTGCTGGGTCTGTACGGCTATGGTCGCCTGAGGCGCAGACGCGAAGAAGGGCTGCTGATCTGTTTGGTCAACGGCGTGGGCACACTGGCATTCATGGCAATGTGCTATCTGCTGCGCTTTGTGGATTTTTCACGCCTGATGCTGGTTCTTTTCTGGATCATTTCCAGTGCATGTATCATATCCAAGCGAACTGTCGTGCGCGGCGTGCTGGCGTATTATCGCAGACAGGGATATAACCTCAAGCATGTCATCGTGATCGGCAGCGGCCAGCTGGCCTATCAGTATACGCGGGATATTGCCAGAAATCCGCAGCTTGGCTATTCGGTCATGGGCTATATCGGCGATACGAGGCAGGATGAGCTGGGCGAGCATCTGGGCGCTTATGCACAAATGGAAAAGGTGCTCGAAAAAAGAATGCCTGACGAGGTAGTCGTAGCGCTGGATCCGCAGGATATTTATCTGATGCCGGATATTATGGCTGCCGCAGATAAGGAAGGCCTGCGCTTGAGTCTGATTCCGTTTTTCAATGATTATATTCCCAAGACGCCCACCATTGCGGCAATCGGCAGCACGAAGCTGATTGATATGCGTGTGACGCCGCTGGATGATTTGGGCTGGGCGATGGTCAAGCGCGCGATGGATATTCTCGGCTCGCTGACGCTGATTGTACTCAGCAGTCCGGTGATGGCGGCAGTTGCCATCGGTGTCAAGCTGTCCAGCCCTGGGCCGGTTCTGTTTTGTCAGGAGCGTATCGGCAAGGACAAAAAGTCTTTCCATATGTACAAGTTCCGCAGTATGCGCGTTACCGGCACAGAGCAGACCGGATGGAGCACCAATGTTGATCCGCGCAAGACGAAATTCGGCAGTTTTATCCGCAAATTCAGCTTGGATGAGCTTCCGCAGTTTTTCAATGTGCTCAAGGGTGATATGAGCCTTGTGGGCCCGAGGCCCGAGGTGCCTTTCCATGTGCGCCATTTTAAGGAAGAAATACCGCTGTATCTGCTCAGGCAGCAGGTGCGTCCCGGCATCACCGGCTGGGCGCAGGTCAATGGACTGCGCGGAGATACTTCAATTGAGGAACGCGTGAAGTACGATCTGTGGTATATTGAAAACTGGAGTATCTGGCTGGATCTGAAGATTCTGCTGAAAACAGCCTTTGGCGGCATGGTCAATAAAGAGACAATTCAAATGAAATAAGAAAAACCCCCCGGCAGGCGCTGCGTCATTCGCCTGACCGGGGGAATTTTCTCAAATAGGGAGGATGGGAGGGAGAAACCTCTTTGCAGGTGCGTCACGCCTGCAAAGAAAGTTAGATTTATCTAACTTATAAACCTATTATAAACGACAAGATTATGGGTGTCAACCCCTTTTGAAATCTTTTTTTCTATGCTATACTACCTGTATCCTGACACAAAGACAGCTTCTGCGTGAAAGGTGCGAGCAATGGAATACCGCGGCAAAGCGCCGCGTATTTGCCGTGCCTTCATACAGAGGGCACGGCTTTTGTATTTGAAAAAGGAGGAGAAAGCATGGACAGCCGCGTGGCCGTAATGAGCATCATCATCGAGAACATGGATGCCGTAGAGCAGGTGAATGCTCTGCTGCATGCGTATGGAGAGTACATCATCGGTAGAATGGGCATTCCGTACAGAAAGCGGAAGATCAACATCATCTCTATTGCGCTGGATGCGCCGCAGGATACGATTTCTGCTCTGTCGGGCAAAATCGGAAAGATGGCGGGCGTGAGCGTCAAAACCTCGTATTCGAGCGTGGTCTTCCATGACTGATGCTGAGCGCGCGCTGATTGAAAAGCTGCGGTCGCAGCGATCGCTGAGCCTTCAGGAATATGCGCATCTGATTGAGGCGCGGGGCGAGGAGGCGGCTATGCTGCTTGCTTCCTGTGCAGATGAGCGCAGGAGGAAGGTTTACGGCAATCGCGTGTTTATCCGCGGATTGATTGAGATCAGCAATATCTGTAAAAACGACTGCCTGTACTGCGGTATCCGGCGCAGCAACATCAGCTGCGAGCGCTACCGATTGGGGCAGGATGATATTCTTTCTGCGTGCGCGGAGGGTTACGCGCTGGGTTTCCGTACGTTTGTGCTGCAGGGAGGCGAGGACGCATATTTTACGGACGATGTGCTCTGTGGTCTGGTGCGTGCGATCAAGCGGAATCATCCGGAATGCGCGGTAACGCTGTCGATGGGCGAGCGCAGCCGCGAGAGCTATGCCCTGCTGAGAGCGGCAGGCGCAGACCGCTATTTGCTGCGCCATGAGACGGCCAATCCGCAACACTATGCAAAGCTGCATCCGGCACAGATGTCGTTTGAAAACAGAATGCGCTGCCTGCATGACCTGAAAGTACTGGGCTATCAGGTGGGCTGCGGCTTTATGGTGGGCTCGCCGTATCAGACGGCGCAGGATCTGGCGATGGATCTCAAATTCATCGAAGAATTTGCGCCGCATATGGTGGGTATCGGTCCGTTTATTCCGCATGCGGCGACGCAGTTTGCGCATGAAGCGGCAGGCACGGTGGAGTTGACCTGCTTCCTGCTTTCCATCATCCGACTGATGCATCCGGCGATTCTGCTGCCGGCGACAACAGCGCTGGGCTCCATCGATCCCATGGGCCGGGAAAAGGGGATACGCAGCGGCGCGAATGTCGTGATGCCCAATCTTTCTCCGCCCGGCGTGCGCAGCAAGTATGCGCTCTACAATGGAAAACGCTTCGATGGCGAAGAATCTGCTCAGGGCATTCTGAGCCTGAAAAAGAGAATGGCCTCCATCGGTTATGAAGTTGTGACCGACAGGGGCGATGCTGCCTGCGGACAGGATTCCATCCGTAAGGCCTGACAGCCTGACGCCTTCCCCGGTGTGGAAGGTTTAGCAATAGGATACGATCTGAAGGGGAAGAGTATCTGACCCGAAGAAAGGAAGAAAACGATGGCAAACTACAATCCCAAATCCCTCAGGGCAGAGGAATTCATCCATGATGGAGAAATCCGTGAAACGCTGGCATACGCTGAGGCCAATAAGAACAATGTCGAATTAATCGACGCCATTCTGGAAAAGGCGCGCCCGAAGAAGACGGAAAACGGCTGCGTATGCGCCGGGCTTACGCACCGGGAGGCGAGTGTATTGCTGGCCTGCGAGATTCCGGAGAAGATTGAGAAGATCTATGAGATCGCAGGTGAGATCAAGCAGGCATTCTACGGCAACCGTATCGTCATCTTTGCGCCGCTGTATCTGTCCAATTACTGCGTAAACGGCTGCGTGTACTGCCCGTACCACCTGAAGAACAAGACCATTCCACGCCGCAAGCTTACGCAGGAAGAAGTGCGCAGGGAGGTCATCGCTCTGCAGGATATGGGTCATAAGCGCCTGGCGATCGAAGCGGGCGAGGACCCGAAGAACAACCCGATTGAATACATCCTGGAGTGTATCAGGACGATATACGCCGTCAATCACAAGAACGGCGCGATCCGCCGCGTGAATGTGAACATCGCAGCCACGACGGTGGAAAACTACAGAAAGCTCAAGGATGCCGGCATCGGTACATACATCCTCTTCCAGGAGACGTATCATAAGGAGAGCTACGAGCAGCTGCATCCTACTGGCCCCAAGCATGATTACTGCTACCATACCGAGGCGATGGACCGCGCGATGGAGGGCGGCATCGACGATGTGGGGTTGGGCGTGCTGTTCGGTCTGGAACTGTACAAGTACGAGTTTGCAGGATTGATTATGCATGCTGAGCATCTGGAGGCAGTACATGGCGTAGGCCCGCATACCATCAGCGTGCCGCGTCTCAAGCGAGCAGCGGATATCGATCCGACGCAGTTTGACAATGGCATTGATGATGACACGTTTGCAAAGATCACGGCGTGCATCCGTCTGGCCGTGCCGTATACCGGCATCATCATTTCTACCCGTGAAAGCGAGGAAGTGCGCGGCAGGCTGCTGGACCTGGGCGTGTCGCAGGTAAGCGGCGCATCCCGCACGAGTGTGGGCGGCTATGCAGATGAGGAGCGCCCGCATGATACCGAGCAGTTTGATGTATCCGATCAGCGCACGCTGGATGAGGTGGTGCGCTGGCTGATGGAGAAGGATCATCTGCCGTCCTTCTGTACGGCCTGTTATCGAGAGGGGCGAACCGGAGACCGGTTTATGAGCCTGTGCAAGAGCGGGCAGATTCTCAATTGCTGCCATCCCAATGCGCTGATGACGCTGAGTGAATATCTGGCCGACTACGCAAGCGAGGAGACGAAGAGGATCGGCCATGCGATGATCGAGCGTGAGCTCGGACGCATTCCCAAGGAGAAGGTTCGCCTGATCGCCAGGGAGAATATCGAGGCGATCAGGCATTCCAACCGACGCGATTTCCGATTCTGAAAAAAGGGGTGAATCCATGAGCCTGAATCAAACGCCTTCGTCCGAACGGCTGCACATTGGCTTCTTTGGCATGCGCAACGCGGGCAAATCGAGCCTGGTGAACGCTGTAACCGGGCAGGCACTGTCACTGGTGAGCGACGTGAAAGGCACGACGACCGATCCTGTGAAAAAGGCGATGGAACTGCTGCCTCTGGGACCGGTGGTGATCATCGATACGCCGGGCATGGACGATGAAGGCGAACTGGGTGTGATGCGCGTGCAGCGCGCCAGACAGATGCTGGATACCGTTCATATCGCTGTGCTGGTTGTGGGCAGCGAGTGGGGCTTGCGCGAGGAGGACTACGCGCTGCTTGCTCTCTTTGAGGAGCGCAAGATTGCGTATATCGTCTGCCGCAGTAAATGTGATCTGCTGGCAGAGCGACCGCCTCTCGGTGAAAATGAGGTTTATGTCAGCGCGGTGACGGGCGAGGGCATTCATAAACTCAAGGAAATGCTCGCCGGGCTGGGCGGCGGCATGCGGCAGGAACGCTGCATTGTGGCGGATCTGCTTGAGCCTGGTGATCTGGCGCTGCTGGTTGTGCCGGTGGATGAATCCGCACCCAAGGGACGCCTGATTCTGCCCCAGCAGCAAACGATTCGCGAATTGCTGGATCACCACATGATGGCTGCAGTCTGCCAGGATACGGAGGTCGAAAAAACGCTGAAGATGCTTGCTGTGAAGCCGAAAGTAGTGATTACGGATTCGCAGGCGTTTGGCAGGGTAAGCCGGGATGTACCGCCGGAGATTCAGCTGACGTCGTTTTCGATCCTGATGGCGCGCTATAAGGGCAGCCTGCCCATGCAGCTGCGCGGCGCTGCGGCGCTGAAAGGGCTGCAGGATGGCGATAAGGAGCTTATTGCCGAGGGATGCACGCATCACAGGCAATGCAACGATATCGGCAGCGTGAAGATTCCGCGCTGGATTGGCGAGCATACGGGAAAGAGGATCGAGTTTGCGTTCTGCTCCGGTGGGGAGTTTCCAGAGAATCTAGAAGATTATGCGCTGGTGGTGCACTGCGGCGGCTGTATGCTGACCGAGCAGGCGATGAAAGCGCGTATGCAGCGCGCCAAGGCGGAGAATGTGCCAGTGGTGAACTACGGCATGGCGATTGCGTTGATGCATGGGATCCTGAAAAGGAGCCTGCAGCCGCTGCCGGGCGCGTTGGATATGCTGGAGGAATAATCAAAAAAGCTGTCTCAACGAGACAGCTTTTTTGATTGAGTATTGAGATAGAAAGTTCATTAAGGCAGCTTGAAGCCGCCGCGAAGCGACGATGGGTCAAGGGATGAAATCCCGGGTCAGGGGCTTGGGGAGGAAATACCCAACGTAACCCCATTGAAGAAAAAAGAAAGAATCGGCGCGAAGCCGGAGGCGACAATTAC
>JAFQIF010000134.1 GCA_017397695.1 Clostridia bacterium | reverse complement strand
TAGGTGATGTGATGCAGCAGGGAATAGGGAATCTCTTCGATGGTTGCGGACATGGCATCCTTGGTATTCACGGCGCGGATGATGGCCGGCCAACCCTCATAGCGGCTTTCGTCCTTCACGCCGACGCTCTTGATATCCGGCACAGCGATGAAGTACTGCCAAACCTTTTCGTTCAGGCCGTTCTTCTCGAACTCTTCGCGCAGGATCGCATCAGCCTCGCGCAGCGCATGCAGGCGGTCGCGGGTGATCGCGCCCAGGCAGCGCACGCCCAGACCCGGACCCGGGAACGGCTGACGATAGACCATGCCATGGGGCAGACCCAGCGCTTCGCCAACCACACGAACCTCATCCTTGAACAGCAGCTTGATCGGCTCCACCAGTTCAAACTGCAAATCCTCCGGCAGACCGCCGACGTTGTGATGAGACTTGACGGCCTTCTTGCCCTCAGCAGCCTTCATAGACTCCAGAATATCGGGGTAGATGGTGCCCTGCGCCAGGAAAGAGATGCCTTCCAGCTTGCGGGCTTCCTCAGCAAACACGGTGATGAATTCCTTGCCGATGATCTTGCGCTTGCGCTCCGGCTCAGAAACGCCGGCAAGCAGGCCAAGGAAATGATCGGTAGCGTCAACATAGATCAGATTGGCGTCCAGGCCATCCTTGAACATCTTGATAACGCCTTCAGACTCATCCTTGCGCATCAGGCCATGATTGACGTGCACGCAGACGAGCTGCTTGCCGATGGCCTTGATCAGCAGCGCCGCAACAACGGAGCTGTCCACGCCGCCGGACAGCGCCAGCAGCACTTTCTTATCGCCAACCTGCGCGCGAACAGCAGCAACCTGCTCCTCGATGAAAGCATTGGCCAGCTCCATCGTGGTAATACGCGCCATAGATTCTGGACGAACATTGCTCATGATAATCACTCCTGTATCTGAATCAAAGGGATGCATGATTTACGGCATATATTTTATCACGCTGTCAGAATAGTTGTAAATAAAACTGAAAAATTTTCTGTATGAACGTTCGGTTATTTATCATGCCCCATCTTTCGGATTTTATTTTATACCTGGGACAATTCAGGCTATAATACCCATACATTGCATATGAAAGGCAGATTTTATGCTTCTGTTTATGACCAGCAGCCCATGCGATGACAACGTGCCCGCGGGCGTGAATCTTCCCTGTATTCTGGACGAAAGAAACGATTTTGTCAAAAATCTTCGCGCCCACTGGAAGCCGGACAGCCGGCTGGTTGTTATCTGCTCTGATCCCTACAATTTTCCGCTCAACGATGAGATGCGCGATACCTTCACCAAGTGCTTCTGCTATCACGGCCTGACGGTTTCTTCCAGCGTGATGCTCGACAGCCGCTGCGAGCGCGATGCAGAGCGCCTCATCGCGCTCAGCGACGTCATTCTTCTTGGCGGCGGCCATGTGCCCACGCAAAATGCGTTTTTTGAGCGCATCGGCCTTCGCGCGCTGCTTCGCGAATATACCGGCGTGATCATGGGCGTGAGCGCCGGCTCCATGAACTGCAAGGATATCGTTTACGCGCAGCCGGAACTGCCGGGTGAATCCATAGCTCCCGATTACAGGCGCTTCATTCCCGGCCTGAATCTCTCGCGCATTCAGGTGCTGCCGCACTACCAGATGGTGAAGGACAATATACTCGACGGCAAGCGCCTGTTTGAGGATATCACATTTTCCGACAGCTTCGGCCGTTCGTTTTATGCGCTGGTGGACGGCAGCTACGTCATGCGCGACGGAAACACATACACGCTCTGGGGCGAGGGATACCGCATCCGCGACGGACAGATGAAGCAGATTTGCCGCGAAGGCGAACACATTGTCATTTTGGAGGAATGAGCATGAAGCTTTATCACGGACGGCCCGAAAGCAGTGAAGGCAGACTGGACAAGGAAATGCGGGTCTATGATCTGCTGGACAAATTGCATATCGACTATGAGCGTACGGATCATATTGCTGCGATGACGATGGAAGACTGCCTGGAAATCGACAGAATTCTGGACGTGGTCATCTGCAAGAATCTGTTTCTGTGCAACCGGCAGAAGACGAGGTTTTATCTGCTGATGATGCCGGGCGACAAGGTATTCAAAACAAAGGATCTTTCCGGCGCAATCGGTTCATCCCGGCTGTCGTTTGCCGATCCCGCGGACATGGAAAAGTATCTGGATATCACGCCCGGCGCGGTCTCTGTGATGGGGCTGATGAACGACACAGAAAATCACGTACAGCTGATCATGGATAAGCCGGTCGCAGAAAGTGTGCTGCTGGGCTGCCATCCCTGTGTGAATACGTCCAGCCTGCGCATGTGCACACAGGATGTAATGGAGAAGTTTCTTCCGGCTGTGCGCCATGAGGCGATTATCGTCGATCTGCCGGAATATGATAAATGAGCGAAAGGGATATATTGTTCATTAAGGCTTAAAGCCGCCGCGAAGCGAAGAAGGGTCAAGGGATGAAATCCCTTGTCAGGGGCTTGGGGATGAAATTCCCAATGTAACCCAATCGAAGAAAAAAGCAAGAATCGGAGAGGGACCGAAGCCTGCCGCGCCCAGTGGGCGAAACAGGCAGGCGGAGCGTCGGAAATCGCAAGGAGCGGCAGTATGCCGCGACTATGCGAGTTTCCCGGGCGCCGAAGGCGACAATTTCGATTCCGGTACAGATTGAAAGAATTTCTCAAACTACACAAATTCTTTCAAAGCTGTGTCAGAATCAAAAGCGTCGCCTTCGGCTCCTGTTTGATTCTTGCTTATCTAGCGCTTCGCGCATGGGAACGTTGGGCTGCCGCCCAAACCTGCCTGAGGGATTTCATCCCTCAGACTCCCTTCTTCGCTTCGCGGCGGTTTCAAGATTCCTTAATGAACAAAAAATCCCCATCTCTACGCTCCGTAGGTAGCCAAACCGTTTTCCTTGGCTTATGATATTGCCCAGGAGGTAATGTCCAATGAATCAATACGTCACAGGCGCCATCATCCGGGAACTGCGCGAAAAACATCATCTCACCCAGGCCGAGCTCGCCGAAAAACTCTTTATCTCCGATAAGACCGTCTCAAAATGGGAAAACGCAAAGGGATATCCGGATATTTCCCTGCTTGAGCCCATTGCAAAGGTCTTCGGTATATCCATCACAGAACTTCTGTCCGGAAAGCCAGTCCAGAATATCAATGTATCTGCAAACATGATGCGCTCCAATTTTTATGTCTGCCCTGTCTGCGGCAATGTGCTTCACAGCATGGGCGAGGCTGTCATTCATTGCCACGGCGTGCTGCTCACGCCCGCCCAGCCGGAGGAAACGGACGAACATCACAAGATCTTCATCGAAGGCGTCGAGGATGAATACTACGTCCGAATTGAACACGACATGACCAAAAAGCACTATATCTCCTTCATGGCCGCTCTGTCACCCGATAGAATCCAGATGGTTAAACTCTATCCGGAGGGCGATGCGCAGGCAAGGTTCAAGGTAAGAGGCGTAAAGAAAATCTTCTTTTACTGCAACCGCGACGGCCTGTTTTCCATCGATGTGCATAAGTCCATCCACGCACGTCCAAGCGCCTATGACGACGCGGATGAAAGAAAAGCATTGGAACACGCCGCTAAAATACTGTTTGGATAACACAAAAGACCGCGGATCATCTGCTGATCCGCGGTCTTTTGCTTTGTCGATGATTTATTTTGCTGCATCCGATGCGATATTGCCGCTGCCCATACCTTCCATTTTTTCATCCAGCGGCAGCCACTCGATCGCTTCCTTGATATACGTATCCCAGAAATCCCAGTTATGATCGCCGGGCGCCTCGATGTACTTCAGATTGAACCCGCCGTCCTCAAAGAGCTTTTTGTACAGGCGGTTGCTTTCCAGCAGCCAGTCTTCCGTGCCGACAGCCATAAAGATATCCGGCAGTTCGGTTTCAGGCTTCTCCTTTTTCAGCTTCAGCAGCTTGTCCATCACCACGCGCGGGTTCATATCCGACGTCTTCGCCTTCTTTGTTTCGCCGAAGATGGCTTCGCCGAACGCACGCAGTGCCTCTGTCGTATGCTCCTGTCCCTCAAAGACATGCACCGCGCTGGAGAGGCCAACGATCGCGCCAAACGTCTCATGATACTTAAGGCCTGCCAGAATCGCGCCGAAGCCGCCCATGGACAATCCGCCGATGAACGTATCCTCCCGCTTATGCGAGAGCGGAAACATGCGCCTGGTGATCTCCACCAGCTCGCTGCCGATAAACTCGCAGTGGCGATTGTGAGAATCCACCTGATCCACGTAGAACGAATTGTTGCCCGCAGGCATCACCACACACAGATTATGCTGCTCTGCCCAGCTCCTGATACGCGTGTTGACAATCCAGTCCTCCTCGCAGCCGTGCAGGCCATTGAGCAGGTACAGCGTCTTATACGGCTTCAAAGGGAGCAGGTTGCCCTGCGTATCCGCCTTATCTGCCGGCAGGATCACCTGCAGCGGCACAACTCTCCAAAGCGCCTGAGACATGTAGCTGACGTGAAGCAATGCCATACTGTTTCCTCCTTTTTATCGCTTACAGCGCGCGCAGCGCCTGATCCAGATCCGCAAGGATATCGTCAATATGCTCACAGCCGATCGAAAGCCTGATCGTGCTGGGCGTGATGTTCTGCTGGGCAAGCTCCTCGTCGGTCAGTTGGCCGTGTGTGGTCGTTGCCGGATGAATCACCAGGCTCTTCATATCCGCCACATTGGCCAGCAAAGAGAAGAGCTTGAGATTATCGCAGAACTTCTGCGCCGCTGCGCGGCCGCCCTTGATCTCGATTGTGAAGATCGACGCACCGCCACACGGGAAATAGCGTTCATACAGCGCATGGTCCGGATGATCCGGCAGGGAAGGATGATTGACCTTTTCCACCTGGGGATGATTACTTAAGAACTGGACAACCTTCGCAGCGTTGTATGCGTGGCGCTCCAGGCGCAGCGACAGCGTCTCCAGACCCTGCAGCAGCAGGAAGCAATTGAACGGGGAAATGCATGCACCCAGATCACGCAGCAGCACGCAGCGGATATACGCAGCGAATGCCGCCGCGCCGTACACCTTTGTGAACGACGCGCCATGGTAGCTGGGGTTTGGCTCGCAGATTTGCGGGAATTTGCCGCTTGCCGCCCAATCGAATTTGCCGGAATCGACGATCACGCCGCCCAGCGACGTGCCGTGGCCGCCGATAAACTTGGTTGCGGAATGCACCACGATGTCCGCGCCATGCTTGATCGGCCGGATCAGGTAGGGCGTACCGAATGTATTGTCAATCACCAGCGGCAGGCCGTGGCGGTGTGCAATCTCGGCAATCGCGTCGATATCCGGAATATCGCTGTTGGGATTGCCCAGCGTTTCCAGATAGACACACTTGGTATTTTCCTGAATAGCGGCCTCAACCTCCTGCGGATTGCGTGCATTGACAAACGTGGTCTTCACGCCGCTTTCTTCGAAGGTATGCGCAAGGAAGTTATACGTGCCGCCGTAGATCGTCGTCTGCGCAACGATATGGTCGCCCATCTTGCACAGCGCCTGCAGCGCATAGGCGATAGCCGCTGCGCCGCTGGCCGTGGCCAGCGCAGCCGCGCCGCCCTCCAGCGCAGCAATACGCTTTTCAAGCACATCCTGCGTCGGATTATTCATGCGGCCATAGATATTGCCCTCCTCGGACAGATCGAACAGCGCAGTCGCATGTGCGGCGCTGTTAAATACGTAGCTCGTGGTCTGGTAGATCGGCACGGCGCGTGCGCCGGTCGCGGGATCCGCCTGCTCCTGGCCCACGTGGAGCTGCATGGTCTCAAAACGGTACGGCTTGTTCATCGTGAATTCCTTTCTTGGGGATGCTGTCCCCAAATCCCTGTCAGGAACGTTGTTCCTGCGCCCTTCTTCGCTTCGCGCCTGCTTGAAGCAACTAAACATTGGCAAACTTCGTTTGCCAACGAAAAAATATGATTTTCGTTATTTCGGATACAACCCCGGGTTCAGGGCCGTAAGGCATTGGTCGTCCGGGGAGGAATACGGGAGGTCCAGGAGGGTACGGGGAGGGCATCGAAACCCTCTCCGATCCTCATGGCCTCAGCGGAGCGCGTAGCCTGTTGCGCTCACTAAAAATCAATCCTGATACAAATCCGTCGACAGATATCTGTCTCCCGCGTCCGGCATCAGCGCCACAATCGTCTTTCCCGCGTTTTCTTCTCTCATCGCCAGCTTGATCGCCGCATGCAGGCACGCGCCGCCCGATATGCCGATGAGCACACCCTCATGCCTGCCCATGCTGCGCCCCGCTGCCATCGCATCTTCATCGCTGACAGCAATGATCTCATCGATTACGCTGCGATCCAGCACATCAGGCACAAAGTTCGCGCCGATGCCCTGCAATCCATGCGGACCTGCAACACCCTTTGTCAAAAGCGGCGAAGAAGCCGGTTCCACGCCAACGATCTTCACGCCCGGCTTTCGTTCCTTCAGATACCGGCCCGTGCCGGTAATCGTACCGCCCGTGCCGACGCCCGCTACAAAGAGATCGACCTCTCCGTCCGTGTCTTCCCATATTTCAGGCCCGGTGGTCAGGTAGTGCGCCTGCGGGTTCGCCGGATTATCAAACTGGCCGGGGATAAAGCTGCCCGGAATCTCTTTGGCCAGTTCCTGTGCCTTGGCAATTGCGCCCTTCATGCCCTCGCTGCCGGGGGTGAGCACCAATTCTGCGCCATATGCCTTCATCAGCAGCCTGCGCTCCATGCTCATGCTGTCAGGCATGACAATGATCGCCCGATATCCCCGCGCAGCTGCAACCACGCAGAGCCCAATGCCTGTGTTGCCGCTTGTCGGTTCAATAATCACGCTGCCGCTTTTCAAAATACCCCTGCGGTGCGCGTCGTCGATCATAGCAAGGCCCACACGATCCTTGCTCGATCCGCCGGGATTGAAGCCTTCCAGCTTGAGCAGCAGCCTCGCCTTCAGGCCTTTCTCCTGCCGGATATGTACCGCTTCCATCAGCGGCGTATGCCCGATGAGCTGCTCGGCGGATGTATATACGTTTGCCATGCTTTCATCCTCCCCGAGAATGATATTCTTCTATGAATTATAAATCTCACGCGATAGCCTGTCAACTTTGTTGTGATTTGCCGCCCGCGGTGATACAATAAAACCAGCCTGAAGAAAAGAGGTTGTTTTCTTGCTCTATCTCAAACAGTTTATGATCATCGCGCTGATTGCGCTTGCGGGTGAATCAATCAGCTTTTTGATTCCGCTGCCCATACCATCCAGCATTTACGGCATACTCATTCTGCTGTTCCTGCTGCTCTCCGGAAAGCTGCGTGTGGAATCCATTAAGCACGTATCCTCGTTCCTGCTCGCCGTGATGCCCGTCATGTTTGTTCCCGCTACAGCGGGACTGATGGATTCCTTCTCTCTGCTTGCGCCCTATCTGCTGGCATACATCGCGGTCATCACCGTGTCCACCGCCGTGGTCATGGGCGTGTCCGGCGTGGTCACCCAGCGCATCATCCGCCGCAAAGCGGCCTCAAAGGAGGATCGCCATGCATGAGTTTGTCGCTTCGTCGGTCTTCTTCGGCGTGTTTGTAACCCTTGCCGCCTACTTGATTGGCATGAAGATCAGGCAGAAGACCGGCCTTTCCGTCATGAATCCCATCCTCATTGCCGTGGCGCTCGTGATTGCGCTGCTCAGCCTGCTGGGCATCGATTACAGCGCCTACAACCAGAGCGCAAAGTTGATCTCCAATTTGCTCACCCCAGCCACCATCTGCCTCGCCGTTCCGCTCTACGAGCAAATTGAGCTGCTCAGGCGGCACAAGCTCGCCATCTTCCTGGGCGTACTCTCGGGCGTCGTTGCCAGCCTTGTGTGTGTTCTTGCGCTCAGTCTGCTCTTCGGGCTTGATCATGCGTCGTACGTCACGCTGCTGCCCAAGTCCATTACCAGCGCCATCGGCATGGGCGTGAGCGAAGAATTAGGCGGTTATCCTTCCATCACCGTAGCCGTCATCATCCTCACCGGTATCTTTGGCAGCATCATCGCCAAAGGTCTGTTCCGCCTGCTACGCGTCACCGATCCCATCGCAAAGGGCATCGCCATCGGCACATCTTCCCATGCTATCGGCACCACGCGCGCCATGGAGCTGGGTGAAATCGAGGGCGCAATGAGCGGCCTATCCATTGTCATCGCCGGCGTGCTCACGGTGATCGGCGCGTCCGTGTTCTCTGTGCTGCTGTAATGCATTTATCCACATTTTTCCAAGTACTGTGGATAAACGATACAGTCGGCGTATAATCTTATACACTGACGAAATTTTCCTCTTAACGTGATCTTAGCAGGTTTTTATTCAGCGCCGCAGAATATAACGGGGAATCGATTTCCGCCGTTCAAGGAGGCTCCCGCATCATGTCCAAGAAATTCAACAAAAAGATGCTCGCCGCATTTATCCAGCGTAAGAAGATGAATGCGCTTGGCCTCACCGTCATTACCGCCGCCAGCGCCGTCATCACGCTGATCTGCGCGTTCATCGGTTTCAAGCATACAGACGTCCTCGTCATGGTGACCGTGGCCATGGTCTTGCTCTGCCTGATTCAGTACATCCGCACGCGCAGAGGCTTCCGCACGCTGCATGCGTTCAAAGGATCGATAAAAAAAAGAAAATAACTGCATATTGCAAAACGTCCGCAGAAATACTGCGGACGTTTTTTACTTTCTGTATTTCTTTGCAGCCTCCCGGGCCGCATCGTCTTGATTTCTGCCGCAGAGCACAAGCTCGCGGGCCATGGCGATCGCCTGCTTCATTTCCGGTCCGGCTTCAACCCCCAGCGCCATCAGCTGCTTTGCATCCGGCATTCCCGATGCGATTACGCGCTCATACGCCGCAATCCTGTCAAAGATGAATGCCTCTTCCTTATCTGCCTGGCCTCTGGGCTTGCCCGTCCCGCGGGAATCGCACACGACCAGCCAGCCAAGCTCGCGCGGATTGATGGATTCATCAAAGAGCAAATTCGTGCGCGATATGCGTGCCTTGCCGTAGTAGCAGGTATGCACGCGCATATGCAGCGCACACATGTTCTGCACATACGCAATCACCTGCTTTGAAACGCCCAGCCTTGTGAGCATATCCGCGCACAGCGGTATGCCCGTGTGCTCATGGCCGATAGAAGCCCATGCGCCCTTATCATTTTTCTTCGTCGATACAGCCTTGCCCAGATCATGCGTGAGCGCTGCGAGCATAAACGCCAGCGGATCATGCATCCGATCCCGTATCTCAGCCGCCGCATCGAGCACCATCATCGTATGCTCAAATGCGTCGCCCTCCGGATGATAGACCGGATTCTGCGGCGCTTTGCGCAGCGCGGAGAGTTCCTTGAACCATGGCTCCAGCGCTCCCGCCTGCTCCAGTATGCCAAAAAATACGCTCGGCCTGGCTGCCATCAGCAGCGCTTTTTTTGTTTCAGCCAGAACGCGCGCCGCGGTGAGATTCTCTGCAGGCATGCAGCGCATGCTCTCAATTGTACCTTCCTCCGGCGTGAGATGAAATCTTGCAGCAAACTGCGCCCCGCGCAGCACCCGCAGCGGATCCTCCTCAAACTGTCCGCCCGGCACGGCGCGCAGAATGCCGTTTTGCAGATCCTCCATGCCGCCGAAGGGATCGACATATTCGCCGGTGAGCGCATCGCGCATGATCGCATTCACCGTAAAATCCCGCCGTGCCGCAGCCGCCTCAGGCGAAAGATCAGGATCAACCGTCACGGCAAAATCCTTATGGCCTGGGCCGGTGCGCGTTTCCTTCCTCGGCAGGGCGATATCCAGTCCCGCGTCTCTGATGGTATAAATACCATATTCTGCGCCGCTCTCGTCGATCTCACCGAATCCTCCAAGCAGTTTGCGCAGCATATCCGGCGCAACGCCGTGCACCTCGCAGTCGATATCGTAGCAGGGAATGCCAAGAATCCCGTCTCTCACGCAGCCGCCCACCAGCAGCGCACGCCCGCCAAGCGCATGCACCTGCCTGGCGATGGCGCGAATCGTCTCTGTCTGATTCATAGGTTTTCCAGCTCTCCCTGATCCCCGCGCGCATACGCGCAGGTAAGCACGTCGCCAAGGGGAATATGCATCTCTTTTTTTCTGCCGGGTAATTTCGCCGTGAACCCCTGCCCGTCTTCGTCAATCGCTGTCACCAGCAGATTTTTTTTGATCATCTGTCCTTCCTGCATCAGTACGGCGCAGATTTTTCTTTCCCGCTCCAGCGAGTATTTGAGAAACCTGTCGATCATCTTATCCCTCATCTTGGGCTGCCGCCCAAACCCGCTTGAGGGATACTATCCCTCAAATTTCCGGGGAACTCGCATAGTCGCGGCATACCCGGAGAGCTCGCATAGTCGCGATGTACCATCGCTCCTTGCGATTCTCCACACTCCGCCTCGCTGATTGCGTCCGCAGGACGCGCTCGGCTCCGGTGCCCCTTGCGATTCCCGACGTTCCGCCTGCCTTCTTCCGCCACTGGCGGCAGCAGGCTTCAGTTCCTTCTCCGCTTTGCACATAACATCAATCTTTTTGGATATCCGTTTTATATATCCTCACATCCGGATTCTGATACACTAACTCGTAATGCTCGTCGATATACTCCAAATCGACCGCGAACTCCGATCGCTCGTAATCGCTCACGTAGATATAATCCACGCCATACAGATCCGGCACATAGCTGTGCTGCGCCGGGAATTCGTAAAATCTCTGGCAGTTGTTGGCATGCTCGCGGTAATCAAGGCCATGGAAGAACACGTAAAGGTCACTGCCGCAGATGATCTGCCGGCCGGCAAGCGAACAAACAGGATTGATATGCTGCTGACCGGTCATGAACACGGCGTCCTTTTGAGTATTCTCGTCGATCCACTTGCCCGCCTCCACCGCCGTGCGGGAGAAGAGCTGATAGCCGCTGACTGCCTCGCGCGCAATCGACAGCGCGCCGGAGAGC
Organism: Clostridia bacterium; assembly: GCA_017397695.1. The sequence continues at coordinate 6,604 of JAFQIF010000134.1, read as the reverse complement.
ATGGATACGGCCATAAACAGCGCACACAGCACATACCGGCCGCGAAGGCCCGCCAATCGCTGCATGATGATGGAGCCATAGTCTGCCGCCAGGATCACGGCAAACATATACCAGATGTAAAAGAGCTTGTTGTTGTCATACTCGTTGGGCTGGAAGAGAATCGTCTCTGCGATCACAAAAATGCCCGCCATGCCCAGCACAATATCGAGATATCCGCGCCGCCCGGATTCCAGCACAGCGAGGATCATCAGGATGAACGGCAGGCCTGCGTTCTTGATCCAGAACCAGAAGTAGCCGTCGATCATGCCGCGCCCGCCGGAATTATTCACCCAGTTGAACTGCAGGCGCAGCGAGCCGCCTTCAAGCGTTTGCTCCACAGCAGTAGAGAGCACCTGCGGCAGCGCCAGCACGTGCACTACGCCCAGATACACCGCCGCGCGCTTCAGGATCCCCTTCCAATCCTGCATATCCGTGATCAGCCGTCCGATCACATAGCCGCCGGAGAACAGGCCCAGCGCCAAGAACGTATGCGTATGCACCATCGGCAGGCAGCAGGCCCATAGCGCCAGCAAGATCGTCTGGCGCATGGATTTTTCGCGCATGGAGGAGATGACCAGGTACAGCGCGGGAATGCCCATCGCCCAGCCGCCCATCAGCGCGCGCTGGGGAATCAGCAGATCGGCAATGACATTGGAAAAGCGCAGATTCAGATCCGGCTGATTGGCCGGGGTTTTGTAATAGCCGGTGAAGATTTCCTCAATCTTCTGGAAATGATCCCGTCCCATCATGTCAAAGTCATACAGGAAGCCAAGACCGCCGTTAAAGAAGAACAGCAGCGCCGCCGCCGCCACAGCCTTATGCCTGTCTCCAAGCACCTGCTGCGCCAGGATCATATAGCCCGCATAGGTCAGCGCCATCATCAGCGTACCGGGGAAGATCACGGCCATCTGAATGTCCATGCCCAGCATCATCATGGTCGTGCTCAGCGAATCCGCCAGATACGGATAATTAAGCGCCGTGCCGTAGAGCAGGTTATAGCTGGGCGGGAAGGGCATATCGCGCATGGACGTGATGAACGACAGATGCATGCACAAATCGCCGTACGTCGCCTGACCGCACCAATAGGAACCGTCGCCGGCCGGCATCAGCATATGCGTGTACTGCAGATAACCGGAGAGCACCGTCAGCGGCAGCACAACCAGCGACATCATACAAAGCAGCTTGCGGTCGCCGGCGCTCATGCATTTTGCCGCGCGCGGGTCGCGCAGCGCAAAGCTTACGCCAACGAGCGCAAGCATCAGAACCGCTGCGACATAATGTGCCTTGAGCGTAAAGCCGAATATATTTGCGCACAGCGCCGGCAGCTGCATTTCCATCAGGAGACCAAGCGCCAAACCCAGAAAAGCCCGCACAAGCGGGCTTTTCCCGGGCAGCTGCGTGCGGATGATCGCCGCGCCGCCCATCAGAAACAGAATCGTATACAGCACTGCTGCCATGCGTTTATCCTCACTTTGCCTCGGAGCTCTTGATCAGCTGCAGATTCGCCTGCCTCCTGCGGCGGCGCGCCGTCTGCTGCACGCCGCTTTCCTCCGGCCGATCCGTATTCTGCGCATCCTCTTCATTCTGCGCGCTTTCGTCCTTAGCTTCAAAGAACGGCTGCGCACCCGGCGCTTTCTCTTTTGCAGCGTTCATATCGGCCTGCATGCGCATCAGATCGCTGATCGCCTGCTCGCGGCGAAGGCTTTCGCTCCTGCCCGCGTGAATCTCCCTGGCCGCCGCCTCCGTGCAGATCGCCTGACCCAGCAGCGACAAATACCGGCTGCGCGAGGCGAGCATCAGTGCGCCGTCGATCAGGCAAATCAGCACAATCGTAAATGGCACGGCGCCCAACCACACAAAGCCAAGCACAATGCCCGCCGCACCCAGCAGCACGCTTATGATGATCGCCGCGGCAAAATACGCTGTACGCACCTTCTGTGCGTTCTTTCTGATCGCGATAGCCGTTTTATTCGTCAGGCGAATGGCTTCTTTCATCTTCAAATATACTCCTTTTTGCGCTTCGCGGCGGCATTAAGCCATCACGCAAGCTTTGAGCAGATCGATACACGCCTGCACATCACGCAGGTCGACCGTCTCCGCTTCGCTGTGGATATAGCGGCAGGGAATAGAAATTGCTCCGCTGGGCACGCCGCCGCGCGTTCTCTGTATCGCGCCCGCATCGGTCCCTCCGTAGGGCAGTACCTCGCGCTGATACGCGACGCCGTTTTCCTCAGCCAGCTTTTCCATCATCTGCACAACGGACGGCGTGCAGATCAGCGAGCGATCCATGATCTTGACCGCTGCGCCCTTGCCCAGCTCCACCGGCACCTTCGTGGCGACCTTGGGCACATCGCCTACACCGGTCACATCCACCGCAATGCCCAGATCGGGATTGACATGATACGCCGCCGTCGTCGCGCCGCGCAGGCCAACCTCCTCCTGCACAGAGAAGACGGCATATACATCGTTTTTGATATTCTCCGGCAGCGCCAGCATCGCCGCAGCCTGCACGTAGCAGGCAATGCGGTCGTCCATCGCAGGGGAAGCCAGACGGTTTTCGCCGAGCCTTGTCACCCGTGGCGCCATCACGCACACATCGCCCAGCGCCACCATGGACAGCGCTTCTTCCTTCGTTTCCGCACCGATATCGATGTACAGATCGCTGACCTGCAGCTCGCCCTTCACCTTTTCATCCGCGCCGACGACACCGCGCACGCCGTTTCCGAATACGACATGGCCGCTGACCATCTTCGCCGCGCGGATACCGCCGATATTACACACGCGCACAAAGCCGTGCTTATCCGCGTCCACCACAGCCAGACCGATATGATCCATGTGCGCAGACGACATGATCCGTTTGCCCGTGCCGTCTCCCTTCTTCACGGCGATCAGGCTGCCCATCACATCGGTGTACAGCTCGTCCACGTGGCCCTCAAGCGCTGCGCGGATCACATCCGCTACGCGCCCTTCACGGCCGGACGGGCCGTACGCGGTCAGAATGTTTTCCAAAAGCTGCATGTTCATATGCTTTAGCTCCTTAGATTAATGTTCACTGATCAAAACTTCTTATCACTACTGCGAAGCAAAGAAGGGATTCGGGGATGATGTCCCCGAGCAGGTCCGGGCGGCAGCCCGGTGTAACCCCATACTCCCAACGTTATATCTCTTCCAGCACTGCAAATGTGAGCTTCTTTGCATTCTCGATATCGCTGAGCTTGCACACGCTCACGCCGCTGTGGCAGTAGCGGCAGGGGATTACAATCACCAGGCATTCCACGCCTTCTCCGCACAGGTGAATCTCGCCCGCGTCGGTGCCGCCGCTGTTGCCGCGCTTGGTCTGCACGGGGATGTCGCGCTTTGCTGCAGCATCCATGGCGAGCTGCCGCATCTTCTGTGGAATGATCGCACGCCTGTCCATGAACGTGAGCGCCGGGCCGTCGCCGCAGCGGGTTACCTGCTTATGGCTGTCAACCATGCCCATGTCGTTGGCCGTTGTCGTATCCAGGATGATCGCCTTATCCGGTTTTACCTTGCGCGCTGCAATTCGCGCGCCGCGCAGGCCAACCTCCTCCTGTACGGTAAACACGCAGGTGATATCGCCCGCGTAATTGCTGTTTGCAAGCACATCCAGCAGAATCATGCAGCCCGTCCGGTCATCCAGCGCCTTTGCCTTCACAAAGCCATTGCCAAACTCGCGGTATTCGCTTTCAAACGTTACATAGCTGCCCGGCGGGCACAGACGCTCGGCCTCTTCCTTGCTCTTTGCGCCGATATCGATGAAGATATTGTCATAGTCCGGGGCTTTCTTTCTGTCCGCCGCGCTCATCAGGTGAATCGCTTTGATGCCGATGACGCCCGGTACGGCACGCTCGCCCACGATCACGCGCTTGGATACCACGCACCGCGGATCCACGCCGCCCACGCAGTCGATGCGCAGCTGGCCGTCGTCATCCGCAAAGCGCACGATGAAGCCCACCTCGTCCATATGGGCAGCCAGCATCACATGCGGCGCATGCTTGTCTGTTCCCTTGCGGTACGCGTAAAGGTTTCCCATGGTATCGCCATATACGCGGCCCTCTTTGCCCGCAAGAATCTCCTTTGCCTCGGCCCGGATGGCGTCTCTCGCCTCATCCTCCCAGCCGGACGGTCCGCGAAGCGCGGTGATGTCCTTTAAAAGCACAGTTCATCCTCCCATCCCGCGTCCATAGCGCATACGGTTTCGCACAGCAGCCTCGCCTGATCGGTCATCGTATCCACGGAGCCCACTTCCACTGTTGTATGCATATACTTGAGCGGCAGGCTCATCACCACACAGGGCACGCCCTCAGCGGCTACCTGCACCTCCCAGGCGTCCGTCCATGTGGTTCCCGGAGCAACTTCATCCTCAGTCTTGATATGCAGCGCCTGCGCATGCTTTTTGAGCAGCGCAGCCAGCTTTCTGTGCGTATTCGGTCCGCAGGAAACCGCCGTCACATCCAGCGGGAACGTTCTGCCCGGCCTGCAGTCCAGCATGGTGCCATGCGTTACATCGAGAATAAACGCCATATCCGGCCGGATATTCTCCGCTGCCATGTCCGCGCCAAGGCTGCCGCGCTCCTCGCAGGAGGAAAGCACATAGTACACATCTGCATCATGCACGCGGTTTTTGATTTTCTGCGCGCAGTCCAGCAGGATGGTCACGCATGCGCGATCGTCCATCGTCTTGCTGGCGATATATCCATTGGCCAGCTCCATCGTGCGGCCTGACAGCTGCACCGGCGTGCCCGCCGGCACGCGGCGCTTTACCTCTTCATAATCAAGCCCGGTATCGATGAACAGCTCTTCCGCCGGGGTCACGGCGCTTCTGTCATCCGCACCCATCAGATGCGGCGGCACTGCGCCGATCACGCCATAGATCGGGCCATCCTTGGAAAGAATCGTAACCTCCTGCGCAGGCAGCGTCTGCGCTGCCACGCCAAGGGACATAAAGCGGACGCTGCCGTCCTCCTCCACGCCCATGGTCATCAGGCCGACCTCGTCGATATGCGCGCAGAGCATCACCTTCGGTCCTTTGCCATTGCCGCGCTGTACAGCGATCACGCTCTGATTATGATCGATCGTCACCTCGTCGCAGTACGGCTCAAATGCGCGCGCAAATTCCTCCGCGACGGGCGTTTCATAGCCGCTCGTACCGGGAACGGTGGTTACGCGAGAAAGAAAATCGAAATAATTCATACAGGTTCACCTCTTGGGCTTCCGCCCAAACCCGCCTGAGGGACATTGTCCCTCAGACCCCCTATTTTCGCTTCGCGCCGGTTTTAAGCAGCAAGTCAGTCGGTATTGCCTTCGCCCGCATAGTCCAGCTTCTGATTGGCGCACACACTCTGCGTACGCGGATCAAAGTGCATCTGCTCATGCTCATCCTCGGCCGCGTAGCTCATCCAGTAGCTGGGCACCTGATGCACATAGCCGCACACCTTACAGCGATAGTAAAAAACTTCCATGATGGCCTCCTGTGTATCTTAAATCGCTCCATGCAGAATCGAGAGGATAAGCTGGCTGTCAAACATCGGAGCAAACCGCGACGCGGCGATTATCTCCTCGATCATCGGCACCGGCGCAACGGCCAGCACGATAGGCACCAGCGCAAAGAGAATGAACAGCAGCAGCACGCCGCGAACCAGACCGAACACACCGCCGATGAGCGCATCCAGATGGCGGAGCACCGGCAGCTCAAACACATAATTGATCAGGTGAATGACAAACGTCAGCACGACATATGCCACGAAGAAGCAGATCAGGAAGCTGAGAATGGAAATGGACACGTTCACAATCGTCTGGCTGAGCAGCTCAGCGATCGTCATTGCAGACGAAGCCAAAGAAGCCTTGGCCGATTCCACAGCGGTAATAAACACGCTTTCAAACGCAGCAGGCAGATTTGCGCTCTGGATAATCTGCGCCAGCGCGCCGTCCGTCACTTGCGATATGCTCATCAGCGACAGATCGAGATTGCTCACGCGGCTGCCCGCATCGGTATAGTACATCAGAGTTTCCACCAGCGTTGCGTTGCCCTTGAGCCATGCAGCCAGATCGCCGCTGAGCAGGAAGGCCAGCGTCGTTGAGCCGATGAGCGCCGCAACGCTCAGCACGCCGCTGATGAAGCCGCGGTGCATGCCGAAGATGACGCTGACCGCGATCACAACCAGAATCAGAATGTCAATGATATTCATGAAAGCTCCTTTCGGATGACTTTTTAGTGCTGCAAAAGGGATAGAAAGTTCATTAAGGGAAAAAAGAAATCTCGGAAATATGCAAACAAACTAACCAAGCGTGCAAGAAACGAATACAACCCCGGGTCCAGGGCCGTGAGGCCTTGGCGGTTTCAAGGGGGAAGGAGAGTCCAGAGGGGCTTGGGGGGAAATCCGAATCCCCCCAGTCCCTCTGGCCCCAGCGGAGCGCGTAACCTGTTGCGCTCAATAAAAATCACGCTTAAGAAGTATGGCGGAATCGTAATTGTCGCCTTCGGCGCCCGGGAAACTCGCATAGTCGCGGCATACTGCCGCTCCTTGCGATTTCCGACGCTCCG
>JAFQIF010000133.1 GCA_017397695.1 Clostridia bacterium | reverse complement strand
GGTACAGATTGAAAGAATTTCTCAGACTACACAAATTCTTTCAAAGCTGTGTCAGAATCAAAAGCGTCGCCTTCGGCTCCTGTTTGATTCTTGCTTATCTGGCGCTTCGCGCATGGGTTACGTTGGGCTGCCGCCCAAACCTGCCTGAGGGATTTCATCCCTCAGACTCCCTTCTTCGCTTCGCGGCGGCTTGAAGCTGCCTTAATGAACTTTCCATCCCTTTTGCGAATCAAGCATTTTCTCAGTTCATTTTCCGTACGCTGCCGCCGACGGCGCTGAGTTTCTTCTCGATGGCGTCGTATCCCCTGGCAATATGCCCGCTGGTGTCGTCGATGATGGTCTCGCCCTCTGCACACAGGCCCGCCAGAATCAGTGCCGCGCCCGCACGCAGATCTGTCGCGGTTACGCCTGCGCCGGTCAGGTATGGCGTGCCTTCCACCACGGCCACACGGTTTTCCACGCGGATGTGCGCACCCAGGCGAGCAAGCTCCGCAGCATGCATAAACCGGTTTTCAAAGATGGTTTCCAGGAATACGCTTGTTCCGGGCGTCTTGCAGGCCACGGCCATCATTGGCGCCTGCAGATCGGTCGGGAAGCCCGGATAGACCATCGTGCGGATCTCAAAGGGCTGCTTGGCGCGGCCAAAGACCATCAGTCCGCCCGGTGTGTCGTGGATATGTACGCCCGCTTCGCTGAGCTTGAAGAGCAGGCTGCGCAGATGCTCGCTGCGCGCGCCGCGCAGAAACAGCTCGCCGCCGGTGATCGCGCAGGCGCAGGCCATCGTACCGGCCTCTACGCGATCGGCAATCGGCTGCCAGGAAGTGCCGTGCAGCGATTTGACGCCGTCGATGGTGATCGTCGATGTGCCTGCGCCGCAGATGCGCGCGCCCATGGACGTGAGAAACGACGCCAGATCGACGATTTCCGGCTCTTTGGCGGCGTTTTCGATGCGCGTGACGCCTTCGGCCAGCGTGGCGGCCATCAGCAGGTTTTCCGTTGCGCCCACGGAGGGCATATCCAGATAGATCGTTGCGCCGCGCAGGCGGCCTGAGAGCGTTACGCCGCCATGATCAAAGGTCACCTTTGCGCCCAGCGCGCTCATGCCCTTGAGGTGCTGGTCGATGGGGCGCTGGCCGATGGCGCAGCCGCCCGGCAGCGCGATGCGCGCCTCGCCCAGGCGCGAGAGCAGCGGACCCAAAACGAGCACGGAAGCGCGCATCTTGCGCACATCTTCGTCGTCCTGCGGGCTGTTCAGGCTGTCTGCGCGGATGATCATGGATGTGCCTTCGCGCTGGATTTTGCAGCCGCAGGCTTCCAATAGAGATGCAAGCGTATGGACATCGGAAAGGTCGGGCAGGCTGTCGATGCGCACGTCTCCACCGGTGAGCAGCGCGCCGCACATGATGGGCAGCACTGCGTTTTTGGACGTGCTGATGGGTATTTCGCCCCGCAGAGGCGGGCTTTCGCGTACCGCATAATGCGCCATGAGCATCCCTCCGTTTTGTCTGGCTGAGCGGCGGCGAATCCCGCCATGACCGGGCTGCTTTTGCGCCCGCCTGATGGCAGAATATGCATCATGCCGGCGTTGTGTCCGCGCCGCCACACGAGGATTTTTCCCGGCGGCCCGTGGCGGCATGCCGCATGCGGATTTGAGGCGACACCTGCTTTTTCAGGATATGCTGGAAAGCGGCGTGCGATTTGCGCAGCAGGCGGCACCCGGGAGACGGAAGATAATGGCTTCAAAAACGAATGGCAGAAATGCCATGGGCAACAGAAACGTAAGTTTTTTTGCAAAAAACGGAAAAAAGGAAGTCTTTTTGCTCGCCGGATGTTTTGCGATTGCATTTCGGGAAAGCTTGGTGTATTGTATTATGGTTGCTTTGGCGCTGAAATAACGCGCGGGCAGCGAAATGACAGTTTTTTTCGTGACGGATCACGCGATATAAAGGAGAAACTCAGATGAGCGAGAAGCTGAACATCCCCGAGATTTACGGCAGCAGCGTCTTTGGCGATCAGGAGATGCGCGCCAGATTGCCCAAGGCGATCTATAAGAGTCTCAAGCGCTCCATGGCCACCGGCGAGGAGCTCGATCCCATCGTGGCGGACGCGACTGCGACAGCGATGAAGGAATGGGCGATTGAAAAGGGCGCGACCCACTTCACCCACTGGTTCCAGCCGCTTACCGGCACCACGGCGGAGAAGCATGATTCCTTCATCAATCCGCAGGGCGATGGCAGCATCATCATGGAGATGAGCGGCAAGGAGCTCATCAAAGGCGAGCCGGACGCATCGTCCTTCCCCTCCGGCGGCATCCGCGCCACATTTGAGGCGCGCGGCTATACCGTGTGGGATATCACCAGCCCCGCGTTCATCTACGACAGCGGCAACACCAAAACGCTGTGCATTCCCACGGCGTTCTGCTCTTACACCGGCGAGGCGCTGGACAAGAAAACCCCGCTGCTGCGCTCTATGGAGGCCATCAGCAAGCAGGCTGTGCGCATCTGCCGCCTCTTTGGCGATACGCAGACGCAGAAGGTGATCGCTTCCGTCGGCGCAGAGCAGGAGTATTTCATCGTCGACAAGGCGACCTATCTGAGGCGCAAGGATCTGATCTTCACCGGCCGCACGCTCTTTGGCGCGATGCCGCCCAAGGGTCAGGAGATGGAAGACCATTACTTCGGCGCGATCAAGGAGCGCGTGGCCAATTACATGCGCGATCTGGATGTGGAGCTGTGGAAGCTGGGCATCGCGGCGAAGACCGAGCACAACGAGGCCGCGCCCGCGCAGCATGAGCTGGCGCCGATTTACAACACGGCCAACCTGGCGACGGATGAGAATATGCTCATCATGAACGTCATGAAGAAGGTTGCCCTGCGCCATGGCCTGGTATGCCTGCTGCATGAAAAGCCCTTTGCCGGCGTGAACGGCAGCGGCAAGCATAACAACTGGAGCCTGACTACTGATACGGGCCGCAATCTGCTCTCTCCGGGCAAGATGCCGCAGGGAAACAAGATGTTCCTGCTGATGCTCGCGGCGGTGATGAAGGCTGTGGATGAGCATGCGGGCCTGCTGCGCATGAGCGCCGCTGTGCCGGGCAATGATCACCGTCTGGGCGGGCACGAGGCGCCGCCGGCGATTATCTCCATGTTCCTGGGCGAGCCGCTGACCTCCATTGTCGAGCATATTATCGCCGGCAACGACGAGAGCGTGCCGATGGTATCCAATATGAAGGTGGGCGTGTCCACGCTGCCGGTTATCCGCCGCGATGCAGGCGACCGCAACCGCACCTCGCCGTTCGCCTTTACCGGCAACAAGTTTGAATTCCGCATGACGCCGTCCTCCGGCTGTATCGCGGACGCCAATACCGTGCTCAATACCATTGCAGCTGATGCGCTTTGTCAGTTTGCCGATGAGCTGGAAAAGGCGGAGGATTTTGAAGCTGCGTTGGATGCGCTCATCCGCCGCGAGATGAAGACGCATCAGCGCATTATCTTCAACGGCAACGGCTATACCGACGAATGGGTTGCCGAGGCTGCGCGCCGCGGCCTGCCCAATATCAAGGGCATGGTCGACGCCATTCCGGAACTGACGGATCCGGACTCCGTTGCGCTGTTTGAACGCCACGGCGTGTATACCGAGAAGGAATTGCTTGCCCGTGCAGACGTTTCCTATGAAATTTACGCCAAGTCGGTGAACATCGAAGCGCTGACCATGATTGACATGGCGGGCAAGGATATTATTCCCGCCGTCGTGCGCTATACGAAGGAACTGGCGGAAGCGGCGTCCGAGGTGGAGAGCCTGGGCATTGATGCGAGCGTGCAGCGCGAGCTGCTCACCCGCGTGACGGTGCTGCTGCGCCAGACGAACGCCGCGCTGGCGGATCTGCGCATGCGCCAGGCACGCGCCGCGCAGTTGACCGGCGAAGAGCAGGCCAGGGCATACTATAAGGAGGTCTGCCCGGCGATGGACGTGCTGCGCGCGCCGGTGGATCATCTGGAGATGATTGTCTCCGGCGACATCTGGCCGATGCCTGCGTACGACGAATTGCTCTTCAACGTGTAACGCAGCTTCATGCCGGCGCGAAGCGAAGATAGGTCAAAGGATGAAATCTCCAACGTATCTCATATATAAACAAAGGAGCGCTTCCGCTTGGAAGAGCTCCTTTTCGTATGCCTTTTCTCAGTACGAAATGCCCGGCACGCCGATGCGCACTACAAGCACACCGTCAATCATCTGGCAGCAATCCTTGGCAGGGAAAGCCGGAATGGCGCGCACGTCCTCGCGCTGAATCAGGGCGCGATGGGTATCAAAGTCCACCAGATTGGCCGGATAGCCCAGAATCTGCCAGAGATACCAGGTGTTGGTTTCCATGTAGGTGACAGCGTAGTTGTTCAGGCCGTATGGGGAGAGATGCTCAAAGCCCGGACGTTCCATGCTCATACGGGAATCGGACAGATTGCCGACAACGGCTACGGGCGTGTAACCGGGGTCATAGCCCTCTACCTGCTCGATACGATCAATAACGCGTGTCATAACAGAGAGTGTGGCTTGAAGCCCCAGATCGCGATGCAGATAGAGCTGATGGGCGGTCACGAAGTTGCAGCCGTAGATAAACACGAGCAGCATGGCGGCCAGCATGCGCGCGCCGCTGAGGAGGGGCGTATCGCCCGCAGCCTGCTCGATGAGGAAGACGGGGAAGACGAAGGCGAGGAAGAACGCATAGATCATCGCCGAGTGAATGAAGCCCTTGGAGATGAAATAGACGGCATTGGCCGCGAAGGGCATGAGCAGCACGGCGAGGACAGCGAGCAGCGCGGCGGGCAGGGCGATCCTGCGCGCGCGCAGCAGATAGACAAAGCATACGCCGCCCAGCACAAATACGCCAAGGCCTGCCAGCGCACAGAAGCGGGAGAGGTGCGTTTCCGGCGCGCACATGTAGCGAAGAGGATACAGATACGTATCGGCGATCAGGGTAAAGACGGATACGCCGCCGAACTGTCCCACGCCGGCAATGCTGTTCTGGGCGGTGGAAAGCGCCATGTTTGTTGCACTGAGCACGGCAGGCACGGCGGCGGCATACAGCAGCAGGCCGGCGAGCAGCACGAACAGATACTTGAAAGCAGAGCGGATGATTGCGCCGGGCGTATCGCCGCGCAGCGCTGATTTGACCAGCAGCATCAGAAACAGCAGCGCTGCGCAGGAAATATAGCTTTGATACAGCGCAAGTGACGCGAGCAGCAGCAGCGGCGCACCAAGGAAGCCATAGCGCCAGCGATCACAGACGAACACGCTTGCGGCGCTGAGCAGGAAGGCGAGCATGTATACGTCCATCCAGGAGATATACGATCCGCCGGCGAGGGTAAGCGTGGCGTTGGCCGTGAGCGCTGCGCAGGTGAGCGCAACAGAAAGCATGGAGCGCAGATCAAGCAGATGCACAACCAGGCAGATTGCCCCGCCGAGGAACGCGCAGCTGAGCAGGCCGACCAGCATCGGCGCGGGAATATCGCCGCGCAGCTTCCAGTACAGCGGCTGGAGGAAGCGGCCGAAGGAAATCTGAGAGAAGCGGTCGTCGCTCTGATTGATGAGCAGCGAGTCGTGCGTGAAGCCGGCGGAGGTAAAGCGGTATATATGCGCGGCAAAGAAAAACAGCGCCGTGAGCGCAAACACGCGGATCACCGTGCGCCGGTCGAGGCGGAGGTGTTTGAGCAAGGAAATCCCTCCCTGAAAAATCGTGATGATTGAGTTCATTATACATGCGGGAAAAGGGAAAGTAAAGGGCGGCAAAGAGCAGCTCTTTTTGAATTATTGCTGAAAAGGTTGCTAAAAAAGAGCGATGATGATACAATATATCATTAGCGAAGTATGGAAACTTGCGCCTGTGAGGGACATTCCGCTTCGCAGTTTGGAGGAAAACAATGGGTTTATTCAGCAAGCTGTTCGACCCGAATGCCGGGGAGATCAAGAGACTGCAAAAGATTGTCGATAAGATCGATTCCTTTGAGGCGGCGCACAAGAAGCTCAGCGACAGCGAGCTGCGCGCCAAGACGGAGGAATTCAAAAACCGCTATAAAAACGGCGAGACGCTGGATCAGCTGCTGCCGGAGGCGTATTCTGTGGTGCGCGAGGCGACCTGCCGCGTAACAGGAAAGCGCCAGTTCCGCGTGCAGATGATGGGCGGCATCGTGCTGCATCAGGGCCGTATTGCGGAGATGAAGACCGGCGAGGGCAAGACGCTCACCGCGACCATGCCGGCCTACCTCAATGCGCTCACCGGAAACGGCGTGCACGTGGTTACCGTTAACGATTATCTCGCCAAATTCCAGGGCGAGGACATCGGCCGCATCTTCCGCTTTCTGGGTATGAGCGTGGGCGTCATCGTCCATGACCTGGACCAGGAGGAGCGCAAGGCGGCCTATGCCTGCGACGTGACCTACGGCACCAACAACGAGATGGGCTTTGACTACCTGCGCGACAACATGGTCATCTACCAGAAGAACATGGTGCAGCGCGGCCACAACTTCGCCATCGTGGACGAGGTGGACTCCATCCTCATCGACGAGGCGCGCACGCCGCTGATCATCTCCGGACAGGGCGAAAAGTCCACCGATATGTACGAGAAGGCCGACCGCTTCGTATGCACCCTGCAGGAGGGCGTGGAGCCGGAAGAGGTCAATCGCTTTGAGGAGAGCCCCTACACCGAAGAAGAGATTGTCGCGATGCGCAAGGACTACGTCAAGGATGAGAAGAAGAAGACCTGCAATCTCTCCGAGGCGGGCGCGGCAAAGGCCGAGCGCTGGTTCGGCGTGGAGAACCTCTCCGATGTGGCCAACAACGAGCTGGTGCATCACATCAACGCTGCGCTGCGCGCGCATGCGCTGATGAAGCGCGACGTCGATTACGTCGTGCAGAATGATCAGGTCGTCATTGTCGACGAATTCACCGGCCGCCTGATGGTCGGCCGCCGTTACAGCGATGGCCTGCATCAGGCCATCGAGGCGAAGGAACACGTGAAGGTGGAGCGAGAGAGCAAGACGCTGGCGACTGTCACCTTCCAGAACTACTTCCGCATGTACAAGAAGCTCTCGGGCATGACCGGTACGGCCAAGACCGAGGAGGATGAGTTCAAGGGCATCTACAGCCTGGACGTTGTACAGATCCCGACGAACCGTCCGATGATCCGCAAGGACATGAACGATCTGGTGTATACCACCATCAAGGGCAAGTTCCTGCAGGTGATCGATGAGATCGACAAGCGCCACAAGACCGGCCAGCCGATTCTGGTGGGAACGGTTTCCGTCGAGGTTTCCGAGCTGCTTTCCAAGATGCTCAAGATGCGCGGCATAGCGCATGAGGTGCTTAACGCCAAGTATCACGAGAAGGAAGCCGAGATTGTCGCGCAGGCCGGCCACTACGGCGCGGTGACCATCGCCACGAACATGGCGGGCCGCGGCACGGATATCCTGCTGGGCGGCAACCCCGAGTATCTCGCCCGCCGCGCGATGAAGCAGAAGGGCTATGACGAGATGGTCATCGAGGAGGCCACGGGCTTTAACGAGAACGTGCCGCAGGAAGTGCTCGACGCGCGCGTGATCTATAAGGAGCTCTACGCCGACTTCAAGAAGCAGACCGACGCCGAGCATGACCGCGTGGTTGCCGTCGGCGGATTGCACATCATCGGCACCGAGCGCCACGAGAGCCGCCGAATCGACAACCAGCTGCGCGGCCGCGCCGGCCGCCAGGGCGATCCGGGCTCTTCCCAGTTCTTCATCTCCATGCAGGATGACCTGATGCGCCTGTTCGGCAGCGACAAGGTCTCCGGCCTGATCGCCAAGATGGGCGTGCAGGAAACAGAGGCCATCGAGGCGGGCATGCTTACCGGCCAGATTGAGAACGCGCAGAAGCGCATCGAGGGCCGCAACTATGAGATCCGCAAGAACGTGCTGCAGTATGACGACGTCATGAATGAGCAGCGCAAGGAGATCTACGGCCAGCGCCTGCAGGTGCTCGAGGGCCGCGATATGCACGATACCATCGCCAAGATGGCGGACGCGCTTATCGACGAGGCCATCGCGCTTTACTGCGGCAACGGCGACGATACGCTCGACTGGGATCTGGAAGGCCTCAAGAACTACATGGAGCGCCTGTGTGCGCGCGTCGGCTTCTTTGCCGCGCACGAGGACAAGATGGCGCACATTCCCAAGGCTGACCTGACCGCCATGCTCAAGCAGGAGGCGCGCGATTTCTACGCGATCCGCGAGAGCGAATTTGGCAGGATCGGCCTGGATACCCGCGAGCTGGAGCGCGTGGTGCTGCTCACCTGCGTGGACAAGCGCTGGATGGATCACATTGACGCGATGGACCAGCTGCGTGACGGCATCGGCCTGCGCGCCTACGCCAACCGCAATCCGATCACGGAGTATCAGCTTGAGGGCTATGATATGTTCGACGAGATGGTACACCTGATCCGCGAGGATACCGTGCGCAGAATGTATCAGGCGCGCATTAACGTCCCGCAGGAGCGCAAGGAGGTCGCCGAGGTGAAGGAGACCAACCTGGAGCAGGCGAAGGCGGCCGGCGGCCCGGCGGGCACCAAGACCGTCGCCAAGAAGCCCGGCCGAAACGATCCCTGCCCGTGCGGCAGCGGCAAGAAATACAAAAATTGCTGCGGACGAGAGGCGTGACGCCTGCGGGCGCGACATCATCCGCCCCTTTGGGGAAGGTGGATCGCCGCAGGCGGGACGGATGAGGTCTCGCGCCGCAACGCGATTATACACAAGATACCGACATCAACCGAATAAAGGAAGTGAATCACCGTGATCGAACTGGATACCTACCGCCAGCTGCTGGGCAAGATCCGCGAGAATATCGAGGAGGTCGGCGGCGCGCTGAATATTGAGACCATGAAAGAGCAGCTCATGGAGCTGCAGGAGACCATGAACGAGCCGGATTTCTGGAACAATCTGGAGCGTTCCACGTCCGTTTCCAAGAAGGTTCGCGTCATCGAGAACAAGCTCGAGCACTATAACAAGCTCATCGCGCGCGCGGACGACGTCGAGGCGACCATGGAGCTCGCCGAGGAGATGGAGGACAATGATCTCGTTGCCGAAGCGGGCGAGGAGATCAAGAGCCTGCAGGAGGAGATCGCGGCGCTGCGCCTTCAGACCCTGCTGCGCGGCGACTACGACAGCAACAACGCGTATATCTCCCTGCATGCCGGCGCCGGCGGCACCGAGGCGCAGGACTGGACGCAGATGCTCAGCCGCATGTATCAGCGCTACTGCGAGCGCCACGGCTTCGATGTGAAGATCATCGATATCCTCGACGGCGACGAGGCCGGCCTCAAGTCCGTGACGATGGAGATCACGGGTGAGAACGCCTATGGCTTCCTGCGCGGCGAGAAGGGCGTGCACCGCCTGGTCCGCATCAGTCCGTTCGACTCCAATGCGCGCCGCCAGACGAGCTTCTCTTCTCTGGATGTGTCCCCGATTATCGAGGATGACGACAACGAGATCGAGATCGACATGAAGGACGTCCGCACGGACGTGTACCACGCCTCCGGCGCGGGCGGACAGAACGTCAACAAGACCTCTTCTGCCGTGCGTATGACGCATTACCCGACGGGCATCGTCGTTTCCTCCCAGACCAGCCGCGACCAGGTGCACAACCGCGAGAACTGTATCCGCATGCTCAAGGCGAAGCTGCTGGAGCTGCGCGAGCGTGAGCGCGAGGAGCGCATGGCCGATATCAAGGGCGAGATGAAGAAGATCGAATGGGGCAGCCAGATCCGCTCCTACGTCTTCCATCCGTATTCCATGGTCAAGGATCACCGCACGAGCTACGAAACCAGCAACACCGACGCTGTGATGGACGGCGAGATCGACGGCTTCATCACTGCCTACCTCCAGATGCAGTGAGTGGGCTGTGCCCACACCCACTTGCCCTTCGGGCCTGCTTCAAAGGGTATCGTTCGCGCAGAGGGCGCTCCGATACCTTGCTTGGGCAATATGACAACTAAGCAGTGCTTAACCCGTTTTCGTCGCGCAGAAGGCGCTCGAAAACTACAGGGTACGATAGGATATCGCGAAGCGAAGAAGGGGGCTGGGGACAATGTCCCCAGGCGGGTTTAGGCGGCAGCTCAACGCAACCCAAAGTAACGCAACGCTTTCGGGCACCCTCCCCTTAAAACGGGGGAGGGCCTTTTGGTTTCAGGGAGAATAACAATGAAAAAGCTTTCATGGATTACCGGTATTCTGACCTGTGTGATGGTGCTGCTGGCGGCACTGGGCGCTGTGTGCGGCGCGATCGATCAGATTGCAATCGACGAGAACTTTTACGGCGGCATGTCCCGCGCTGCGGTGGCGAAGTATCTGGGCGCAGAGAATGATCCGCAGGTCAGCGAGAAGGTTACGGCGTATATCGGCCTGACCGACGCGGAGCAGGACGAATTTGCAAAGGACATGGCGGCGTTCATGGCCGGGCAGACTGACGCGCAGCCGGGTATTCTCAATGAGAAGGAACAGCAGCACATGCGCGACGTGCGCAATCTGACCCGGAGCGCGGCGGGCATGAGCAAGACGTATCTGACCCTCGCCGTGGTGCTGGCGGTTGTGACCGCATGGACGGGCGCGAAGCTGAAAAAGCGCATCATGCCGCGGCTTATCGGCGGCCTGAGCGCAGTGACGGTGATCATGATCATCGTGCAGAATATCGTGAATCAGGTGACGTCCGGCGGATTTGAAACGCTGTTTGTGCAGATGCATGAGGCGATCTTCACCAATGACCTGTGGCTGATGGATCCGGCGACGGATATTCTCATCCGCATGATGCCCCAGCCGCTGTTTGAGCAGGCGCTGCTCAACGGCGCGAATCTGGCGCTGCGGATGATTCTCATCGTGTGGATCATGCTGCTGGCGGTTTATGAGATCATCTCGCGCATGCTCCGCAGGCATGTGGTCAAGGAAGAGCAATAAAACAAGCGTGATCAACCAAATCTCTTATTTCAGGGGAGAGAAGGAGGTGTGGAGGGCGTCGATAAGCTCTCTACATAATGAGCATGAATTACGAACAGAATGCAAAGGAACAGACGCGGCGTCTGATTGAAGTCGGCCATGCGACGATCCTTGCGATTGAATCCAGCTGTGACGAGACAGCGGCGGCGATCATCCGAGACGGACGCGAGATCGTCTCCTCGATCATTTCCTCCCAGATCCCGCTGCATGCCATGTACGGCGGCGTGGTGCCGGAGATCGCCTCGCGCAAGCACGTGGAGAGTGTCGATCCGGTGGTGGATGAATGCCTCAAGAAGGCGAACATGACACTTGCGGACGTTGATGCGATCGCTGTAACCTATGGCCCGGGCCTGGTGGGCGCGTTGCTTATCGGCGTATCGGCTGCCAAGGCGCTGGCTTACGCGGCAAACAAGCCGCTGATCTCGGTTAACCATATTGAGGGGCATGTCAGCGCGAACTACATCGCGCATAAGGACCTGGAGCCGCCGTTTGTGTGTCTGGTGGCTTCCGGCGGCCATTCGCACATCGTGCGTGTGGATGATTACGGCGTGTATACCCTGCTGGGCCAGACGATGGACGACGCTGCGGGCGAGGCGTTTGACAAGGCGGCGCGCGTGCTGGGGCTTCCGTATCCCGGCGGTCCGATGCTTGATAAGCTCAGCCGCGAGGGCAATCCACACGCGCTCAAGCTGCCGCATGTGCAGACCCCGGGCCGCTACGACTACAGCTTCTCGGGCCTCAAGACGGCGCTGATCAATACCGTGCATAAGCTGCGCCAGAACGGGCAGGATGTGCCGGCGGCGGATATCGCAGCCAGCTTCCAGCATGCGGCGGTTGAGCTGCTCAGCGATAAGGCCGTGCTCGCGGCCAAAGAGAGCGGCTGCAAGGTGATGGCCCTTGCCGGCGGTGTGGCGAGCAATTCGGGCCTGCGCAATACGATGAACGACAAATGCCAGAAGGCCGGCATCCGCCTGATGATGCCTCCGCCCATCCTGTGCACAGATAACGCCGCGATGATCGGCGCTGCCGGCTTCTACCGCCTGATGCGCGGGGAAATTGCGGGACTGGATCTCAACGCGACGCCCTCGCTGCGCCTGGTATAAGGCAGACCTGATTCTTCCCAGGCATTGCCAGTAAAATGCGACAAAACCGTGTCTGATTTATTACAAATTCGTAATAAATCGGCGCGGTTTTTTGCTGTTGTGAAACCTGTGGAAAACTATCGTTGTCCACAGGTTTCCACAATTGACCGTGGATGACCTGTGGACAACTGTGGACAACCGGGCAAAAAATACGAAAATTCCTGCTGTTCCTACAAAAAACCAATGTGGACAACTTGGTGGAAAACTGGGGATAACTTGTTTATAACTCGTGGAAAAGCATGAAAAAGATTTGTAACATTTGATTGCGCTTGCGAAATAATTGTGACAACATCATGAATCCGACGGCGGAAAGCATCTTTGCATGTGCGCTCGCATATGGGTCTTTTATGAGATTGCGGGAGGCGGAGCGAGTGGGAAAGAGGGATCGTGTGCAGCTGCTGGCCGGAATGCTGCTGGGGGTGACGACGCTGTGCTCGGCTATGCTGTTTTGTGCGGCGGGAACCAGCGCCGTGCAGACGTTCGCTGCGGGCAGCGCCAAAACGGCAGCAACAGCGGCGCCGGGGCCGCTGAAGGGCCTGACGGTGGCGGTGGACGCGGGACACGGCGGCTACGACGGCGGAGCTGTCGGCCGGGTGAGCGGCGTGGCAGAGAAGGGGCTGAACCTGGATGTGGCGCAGCGCGTGCAGAAGATGCTGGCGCATATGGGCGCGGATGTAGTGATGACGCGCACGGGCGACTATGCACTGTGCGACGATAATCCGCCGATCCGCAAGAAGCTGCAGGACATGCAGCGCCGGGCAGAAATTATCCGGCTGAACGACGCGGATGTGGTGATCTCCGTCCATATGAACGAATATGCGGGGCGCAGCGAGAGCGGGCCGCAGGTTTTCTACCGGGAGGGATGCCCGGCGGGCCGGCTGCTGGCCGGGGCTATGCAGGCGGCGATGATCCGCGGGCTGAAGCCAAAGACGGAGAGAAGCGCGCTGGGCGGGGATTACTACATCCTGACGCTGGGCGTGCCGAGCGTGCTGGTGGAATGCGGGTTCCTCTCCAATAAGGAGGAAGAGGCGAGGCTGATGCAGGAGGATTATCGCCAGCAGGTGGCGGGCAGCATTGCGCAGGGCCTGGCGGATTGGCATGCGCTGGCGGCGCCCAAGCCGCAGCCGCTTGCCGCCGTGGACAGGAGCGGCGAGGAAACCGCGGATTAAAGCAAAAACGGGACTGCAGCAAGCAGTCCCGTTTGACATATGTATGAAGCTTATGCAACCAGACGGTCGCAGGCGCCGGCGACCAGCTCGCGCAGCGCGGGGAAGAAGTTTTCGCCGATATCGCCGATACTCAGAATGGACAGGTACATCAGCTGGATGACGGAGAGCACCGTCTCATCCGGCGCGGTGAAGCGGATGCGCGCCTCGCGCAGGCCAGTAAAGATGCTCGCGGCGGATGTAAGGCAGTGGGCGCGCGCCTCGTCCTTGGGCAGGAAGCCGTTGAGATACTGCAGATCCTCCCGCAGGAAGCGGGCCAGGCCCAGCTGATGGATCGTTTCGAAAACGGCATAGACAAACGCCGCTGCGCGCTCCTTGTTGGAAAGGTCCTCGCTGCCCTGCAGCGAGCGCTGCGCGCCGCCAAGGATCTGGCTTTCCCATTCGCCGGCAATACTGAGAAAGAGCTCTTCCTTGCTGGAAAAGAACTTGTAGAACGAGGATTTGGAAATGCCCGCGTCGGCGGTGAGCATATCCAGCGACGTCTTTTTGACGCCGGTGGTCAGCGCATGCCGCCGCGCACTGTCGTAAAGGCGCGCGCGGATGGCGTCGCGCTGCTCATCGGTAAAGGGTAGCGCCATGCATTACACCTCCTGAAGATGGCAGAGAGGAGAAGGACTTACTTTTCGATGGTGACGGTGGCGTTCATGCCCGGCAGCAGCTTCACGCCCTCGGCTGCGGAGATGCGTACGTCGAAATAGGTGGCGTTCTGGCGGGGGGAGCCGATGGGACGGATTTCGGTGACGGTGCCGGTAAATACCTGGTCGGCGTACGCATCCAGCGTGTAGGAAAGCACGTCGCCCACGCGAATGGCGTCCAGGTCCAGCTCATCCACCTCGGCGCTCAGCTCCAGCGTGGACAGATCTGCAATTTCGCACAGCAGCATGCCGCGGTAGACCTGCGCGCCGGAGGCGGCATACATTGCGGTGACTGCGCCGGAAACGGGTGCTGCGATTACGGGGGAAGCATCCTTTGCGCTCTGTGCGTCGATCATTTCAAAGAGCACATCGCCTACAGCGATCTTGTCGCCCGGCTGCACGTGCACCTTCGCCACGCGGCCCGCGCCCTGTACGCTCACATCGGCATAGCGCTTCACCTTGCCGCGTCCGGTTTCGCTGTCGCTGGGCATGGCGCTCTCGCGGAAGCAGCGCACGGTATCGTCCACCTCAAAGGAGCCTTCCAGAATCTCGACAATGTATTTCTTGCCGTTTACACTGGTCACGCGTCCTTCGCCCTTTTCGTTGCCGCACTTGAGATAGAGGGTTTCGCCTGCGTGCAGGTAACGGTTGTCGTCGTCGTCGTAGGCGTTGGTGGTGTCGGCGTCGATGTAGAGCGCAAGCTCCGGCTCGATGACAGCCAGCGCACCGTGGCGGCCGATTACGCCTTCAGCGTCGTCGCCCTCGCCGGCCAGCACGGCGGCAACCGTACCGCCCTGCTTGGCATAGACGGGAATGGTGTCCAGCGCAAAGAGCGCGTCGCCCGTGGCGATCTCCTCGCCGACGGTCAGGTCAAAGGGCAGCAGCGTGCCGGCAAAGGGCGCGGTAATCTTGCAGGTATCCGGGGCAACGATGGATGCATTGGCGGTTGCGCCCAGCGCAGCGGCGCTCGTGAGCGTCAGGCAAAGAATAAGAGCGGTGAGAACGGACAGCTTGGTCTTCATGGCGATGTTCCTTTCTGAAATAGAATCGATATCCATCTGCGGGCGGACGATATCCGCCCCTGCAAAGCGGCTTGATACAATCGCGAAGCGAAGAAGGGTCAAGGGACAATGTCCTTTACAGGGACATGGGCACCGGAGCCGAGCGCGTCCAGTGGACGCAATAAGCAAGGCGGAGCGTGGAAAATCGCAAGGAGTGGCAGAATGCCGCGACTATGCGAGTTTTCCGGGAATGCCGCGACTATGCGAGTTTTCCGGGAATGCCGCAACT
>JAFQIF010000132.1 GCA_017397695.1 Clostridia bacterium | reverse complement strand
TACAGAAGACTCCGGTGAGATAAGCCATGGCAGCAAGAGTTACGCCGGAAGAGCTGGTTCTGATGCACCAGCTTTACAACAAGTATCACAGCTATGCGAGAGTAGCACGGGAGATTGGCAGATCTGCTTCGTGCGTTCGCTACAATGTGATGATGAAAAGTGCGCCGAAGGTTGTTCGGGATACGTTCCCGGATGCAGTCAGGAAGTGAATAGAAAGCCAGGCGCTTAAACGATGCGCCTGGCTTTTACTTTAGGGAGGAAACAACACTCAATCGTCTTTACTCAGGTATTCATCATATCCATTCATTTTTCCTTGATCCAAACAAAGCTATTAGCATTTACTTGAATCTCTCGAGTACATGTTCCAGACATCAGATCAACATATTCTCTGTCAGCCAGTATGTTGTATTTGCTATCACCAAAATTGAATATCGCCAACAGCTTTTGTTCTTGACAATACCTTCCAACACCCAGCACATGATTGCTGCCAGTATCAAATGTCCACACATCTGCCTGCGGATGGAATGCCGGATTCTCTCTGCGAATTCTGATCAGCTTGGCAATTGCGTGATAGATTCTACTTTGCCAGCTTGAGTTGTCGGCGCGTTTTTCTGCATCCTCCCATCTGAATGCACCACGATGCAGATAGCGGCTGTCTTCACGTTTAAAGACGTCAGTGTGATAGGTATAATCATTCTTCTGGCCGATCTCATCGCCGCTGTAAAGCACCGGTACGCCGCTGAGCGTCAGCAGAAATGCATGCAGCATTTCAATACGGCTCTGCGCAAGCAGTTCATCTTTCTCTGCTCCGCATAGAGACGCTGTCGTGCCGCAAAGACGTGCATCACCCAAACGCGGATCGTCATTATAGAGCTCTCCTCGCGAAGGTGATTCCATCCATTTGCCCGTGAGATAATCATTGAGGTAGCGCTTATGCGGCACCTCGCTTTGCCCAAACTGAGCAAGATACTGATAATCCAGCCCCCAGCCGATATCATCATGGCAGCGCAGATAATTGAGGAATGTATAGCTTCCCGGCAGCGCAAACACCTGATCAAGCTGGCTGCGCAGCAGACGCACATCCCGCGTGGCCACAGTATGCCATGTGCTGGCCATGGTGGTTACATTGTAAAGCATATGGCATTCCGGGTGCTCTACCGAACCAAAGTACGGCACAACCTTCGACGGCTCCATCACCACCTCACCAAGCAGCAGCACGCCCGGGCAGACGCACTCGCAGGCAAGACGCATCAAGCGCACCAGCGTATGCACCTGCGGCAAATTGCGACAGGAGGTATGCAGCTCCTTCCAGATATAGGGCGTCGCATCCAGACGGATAACGTCCACACCCTGATTGCACAGATAGAGCATGTCCTCCGTCATGTCGTTGAATACCGTCGGGTTGGCGTAATTCAGATCCCACTGATAGGGATAGAACGTGGTCATGACAACCTTGCCCGCCTCCTGACACCAGGAGAAATTGCCCGGCGCAGTCGTGGGGAATACCTGCGGCACGGTCTGCTCATAAAGATGGGGAATCGACCAGTCGTCATAAAAGAAATAACGCTGCTGGTATTCAATTTCACCTGCCCGCGCGCGTCTTGCCCATTCATGATCCTCGCTTGTGTGATTCATCACAAAATCCAGACAAACCGCCATGCCCTTCTCGTGGCAGTCGTCCGCCAGATCCGCAAGATCTTCCATGGTCCCCAGTTCCGGCTGCACAGTCCTGAAATCCGCCACGGCATAGCCGCCGTCGCTTCGATCCTTCGGACTCTGAAGCAGCGGCATCAGATGCAGATAATTGACGCCCGTTTCCTGCAGATAGTCAAGATGCGCCTTTACACCCTTGAGCGTGCCGCCAAAGCACTGGGTGTACATCAGCATGCCGAGTACATTCTGGCTTTTGTACCATTGCGGATTGGCGATGCGCTGTTCATCCAGTTTTCTCAGCACTTCTTTTCGCGCCTTGTGGCAGCGGCGCAGCATGGAGATGAAATACTCATACGCATGCTCATCGTGATACAGCGACATATACAGCCGCTTCATCTCCTCTTGCGCACGCGCATAACGGATATCAAATGCATGGCTCATCGCAATCCTCCTCACAGCATCTGCAATACTTCATTCACCGACGGCATTGCCGGAATCGCACCTGGTCTGCTGGTTGTGATCGCAGCTGCGCAATTGGCAAAGCGCAGCATTCTGCACAGTTCATTCTCGCTGAGCAGTTCCAGCATATTCCTGCGCGCACTCAGCCTGGAAAGGAATGCACCAAAGAATGTGTCGCCGGCTCCATTGGTGTCCGCCACTTTAACCTGATAACCATCCACAATGCCATCCGCATAACCATAGCGATAATAAACGCCTCGCGCTCCCAACGTGATCAGTACCAGCTTTACGCCGTTTCGCATCAGGAGAGAAGCTGCTTCCACGGGATTTTTCTCACCCGTCATGAGTTCTGTTTCTTCATCACTGATCTTGATGACGTCTACGAGTTTCAGAGGCATGCGCATTCTGCGCTTTGCCAGTTCCCTGTCTTTCCAAAGAGACTCCCGATAATTGGGATCATAGGTAATCAATGCACCATTCTCTTTCGCCTTCTTCACCGTATTAAGCACCGTCGTGCAGGAAGGATCATCCGTCAGACTGACCGATCCAAAGTGCATAATTCTTGACTGCTCGACGATTTTCTGCGGTACATGTTCCTGAGAAAGGCAGATATCCGCACCGGGCTTTCGATAAAAGGAAAAACTCCGTTCTCCGCTTTGATCCACAGAAACAACAGCTAATGTCGTGGGCACCTGTGCATGCACGCCCAGTCCAGAAACGTCCACGTTGTTTTTTTCCAGTACATTCCGCAGCTGCATGCCAAAGCTATCCCTGCCCACGCAGCCGATGAAAGCCGTTCTGGCTCCAAGCTTCGCTGCTGCCACCGCAACATTCGCCGGCGCACCGCCCGGATTGGCTGTAAATGTCGGAATGCCGCGGCTGTCTATATCGATCTGCGTCAAATCAATCAGCACCTCGCCGATAGCAGCAATATCGATTGTGTTCATATGTTTCTCCTTCTCACATGCCCAACTTCATCATATCATCAAGCGTCTTGTTCGAATCTTTCTGTGATTCCGCTTTGTCCATAAAATCTGCTTCCATTCCTTCAGGAATCATTTCTCCGCTCGCATCAACACCCGGCAGATACGGAACAAAGAGTTTCAGCAGCATGCTGTCCTGCAGCATCACCAGCGCACTCGCACCAATCACACACCACAAAAACGCATACAACGGCCGAAAGCGCAGATGGACAATCGTCAGCAATACAGACATAACATAAACAAAGATGATTAAAAGCGCCATCAGGGGATTCTTCATCAGAAAATAGAAACTATGGGCAATCAGTTTGCCAAGCGGCGCATCAAACGCCGCCATTGTTGGAAACAGATACAGCGCAAGCGCCAGTATCATCATGACAAGCGCAATGAGCCCATAGCGGAAATATGCCACAAATCCGGTAAACTGCATGCACCAGAAGATTTCAAGCAGCAGAAACGCAATAAGCAGCACAAGAATCACAAAAGCAGCCGTCGCCTGTTTGAAATTTCCCCTGAATCCCTTAAAGAACTCGCGGAAGGGATTGATCTCTCCATCGCTGCGCAGTGTACGCAGCATCGTATGATGCAGCGCAGCCAGCCCAGCGCCAGTCGTAACGACAGGCATACAGGTTATTAGAAAGAGCAGATTTGCTGCAATCAGAATTCCAAGCCGGGTCATCATCTGTCCAAAGCGGCTGGTATTGCTCATAAAATTCTCTCTCATGGCGCAATCTCCTCAAACAGATAGGAAAGAAACACTTCTGTCTGATCCGGATGCGGCGCAAGCGCATTCACGCCCAGAACAGCATCATCTTCATACGGCAACCCTTTGCCGACAAGCGCCGTACCGGCAAGATCAATACCCACCGGCACGGGCTCGTCGCTGTAATCGCTCATTTCATTGGGCATGACATAGACCAGACGCTCTGCATACTTTTGAAAGACATCCTGTACCTCAGGACTGCGCAGATCCATCAGTCTTCCGCTTCGTCCCACAGCACAGAGATCTTCCTTGGGCATCACCAGCACATCCAGTGTACCGCTGTCCATATAAGTCACCAGCAGATTGTAATAGGTATTGTTAAACGCCGACGCCTCGCCCGGATTGCACCAGCACTCGTCCATGAGCACGAGATTCTTTTGCGAGAGATCGTAACCTGCATACTGCGCATATCCACGGCCGAATGGAGAATCCGCATCAAGATCGGCAAATGTATTGCCAAAGCAGGCGGCAAAATGGTTTTCATAGAGCTGAACGCTCATGCGTTCATGCAGATAAAAGCCGAAGGCACATACAAAAACCAACAACCCTATCTGCACCCAGTAATACATCAGGATATAGGAAATCTTTGCGCGCAGGCTCTTTCCATGAAGCTTTGCCCTTTCCGCCTCAAGCCACGCAAAAATCCTTTTCATACATTTTTCGCCCCTTTATACGCGGACAAAATGAAGCAGCAGTCCCGGGCAATCGCCATGCAGCCTGGGCAGCGCGACGCCAGCATACATCAGCTGCGCACCCGTAAACGTGCATCCCTGCAGTGAGGCAGACTGCGTTCCCCAGGCAAGGTGTTTCATGCCGGTCATGCGGCACGCCTCCACACGGTAGAGCGCATTCTCCTCAAGGCCGCAAAGGCGCATACGAACCGGCGCAGCATTGGTGCGCACACGCGGCTGAACAAAGAAAAACAGCGCTTCACTCTGATCCTTGGCCGCATACTGCCACGCGCAGAAATCGCTGCCCTGCGGATCATTCAGGCGATAATAGTCGCCGCCCGCAATCAGATTGCGATGACGCTTGAAGCAGACGATCTGCTCCCGGATTTCATCCTTCTCCTCATCCGTCAGTTTGTTGGGATCCAGTTCGTAGCCAAACGTGCCATTCATCGCAACGATCGCGCGCGTCCACAGCGGAACGCTCCGGCCCGTCTGGTGATTCGGGCAGGCAGAAACATGTGCGCCAACGGCAGAAATCGGATAACCGAAGGACGTGCCATGCTGGATCGTCAGGCGCTCGACAGCGTCGGTATCGTCCGAGCACCAGATCTGCGGGAAATAGGCCATCATGCCCGCATCAAAGCGGCCGCCGCCGCCGGCGCATCCTTCAAAGAGCACATCCGGGAAAGCTGTGGTGATCCGCTCAAGCAGCGTATACAAGCCCAGCATATAGCGATGAAGCACCTCGCCCTGACGCTGCGGCGCGCAGGCATGGCTGTAAACATCGGAGATATTGCGGTTCATATCCCACTTGATGTAATCAATGGGATGATCCGCCAGCAGG
>JAFQIF010000131.1 GCA_017397695.1 Clostridia bacterium | reverse complement strand
CAACCAGAGCACACAGAGCAGGCGTTGATGATAAAACTTTACAGACGATGGATGGTTGGAAAGACCTTGTAACCATAAAAAATATCCATGTCCATACACAGGATCAAGCCGCTTTTCAGCACTTCATATCCCGCTTCCATTTCTTCAGAATACCTCTGCGATTATACTGTATACCAAGCAGAACACTCCAACAATTCATTTGCCATCATGTTTTCCCATCGTATACTCGGGGCGTTTTCCCCCCAGGTGGGTACAAAACATCTCTCCGCAAAATATATTTTTCTGCCGTGTTCCCTCCGCAATCCCCTCCCCGGTTCTAACCCACCGCACAAAACAGCCCCATCGTCTCAAAACCCCTCAAAAACAGTCCAATTTGTGCTGATTTTACTCAATTTCTGCCCGAAAACACCAATAAAACACAAAAAAACCCACCAGGCATTGTATCAATACCTGATGGATTTCATGGCTAAAGAGGTAAACTGTGATACAAGGGACGAATGCAGAATGAGGTGGGTGCATCCGCACTTACTTCTCGCAATATGTATACACTTCACCGCTCTCAAAATAACACACATCGAGCGAAGGCAGCGCTTCCCTGAGCATCCCCGTGATGCAGCGCATGCCGTCGCGCTCAGAACCGCAGTGTCCCAGAATCAGCAGCGCCTTGGCAAAGCCCAGCTGCGCAGCATCGCGGGCATACTCGCCCAACCGCCATTCACAGGCTTCGCCCGTAAGCACCATGTCCGCCCAGCCGGAAAGCTCCTCAAACACGCCGCGCGGCGTGCCAAAGGCCAGCGCCAGCTTCGTAACCGGCTTATCCGCTGCGCCGCAGATGCGCACATGCGCGATGCCCAGCTTGCTTTCAATATGCCTTGCCATTTCGCGCGGCGTCATCGGTGAATTCAGCGTGCAGCGGTTGATTTCCTCCGCTCCGCGCTCCTCCAGCGCGCCTTCCAATCCAAGCGCTTCAACCTCGCCAAGTCCGATCAGATCGGACGGCGCGGCGTGGGGATGATCGTGATAGCGGTAGAGCACAAGACCACTCTCTTCAAGCAGCAGCTGCTTGGCCTTCCCCACCGGCGTATCTTCAATATGATCCCAATGGTCATAGAACGTCGGCTCGTGCGTGATAAGCAGCTGCGCGCCCCATGCCCTTGCCGCCCGGATAACCTCCGGCGTAGCAAAGCAGCACACGGCAGCGCGGGTAACTTCCCGCTCAGGGTCGCCGCACTTGATCGTGTCACAGGTTCTTTCGTAAGTTCCCGGCGCCCAGGATTCCATGCGCGCGATGATTTCTTTCGCCTTCATTGTTTTACTTCTCCCCGAATTCGCGCAGCCACGCGGTGAACATCACATAGACGCACACGCTCCAGTTGAGGAATCGGTCACGCTGACCCGCGCCGTCTTTTGAACAGAAGCACTCCGAGAAGCCGCCCTTGCGGCAGCAGGCTAGGAATCCCTTCATGATTCTCTTCGCATATTCGATTTCGCCCATCTTGATCAGGCCAACGACCGGCAGGAACTGCCCGTAGGACCAGATCGATCCGCGGGAATAGCCGTCCAGCTGATACTCGGGGCTATTGAGCGCTTCAGAGGCAATGCCGTAAGGCGTGAGGAAGTCCGGATCGTCGAGGCACTTGAGCATCGCCTTGCGCGTTCCTTCAGGCAGCGTCATGCCCAGCGTCAGGGACATGTACGGCAGCGGAGAATACAGGCCGACACGCTCATGCGTATCCGCAAGGCGCGCGATAGGCAGGTTGTCCACAAAGAGTTCTGAGAGCATCGCCTGCTTCAGCTTTTCTGCTCGCGCCTGCCATACCGGGATGGCCTCCGGCTCAAATTCCTGAGCCAGCTTCACGAGTTCTTCGATCATCTGTATCAGATACGCCGGCAGCTCGGCGGACTGAATGTTGCCCTTCTTGTCAAAGACGGTGTTGTTGTCCCAGCCGGAGTCGTTGCCATGCAGGTACTGCGGGATGCCGTCGCCGGCTAGATCGCGCGTGCCGATCCAGAACATCGCCCATTTGCCGAGCTTCTCATACGCCTCCCGGCGCTGCACCCGCGTGAGTTGCATGCGGCTGCGCAGGATGGTCAGCGTCAGGCCGTGAATCGGCGGTTTGACATAGCCCCATTCCGTCTTGACAGCCTCAATGCAGTCCGCGATGCGTCCATCCTCGCGCTGGTCGTCGAACATACACATCAGCTGATCCCACGCGCGCTCGGGCGAAACGAAGGACGTCGCCATCGCCGCGAAGCAGTGATCCCAGCTCCACATCCCGCACATATAGTTTTTCGATACCAGCATACAGTCACGCTTGTAGTTGCCGCGGGCAAACGCCACCGCGCTCCACAGACCGTATGCCGCCAGCTCCATGAGCTTTTCGTCGCCCTCAAGCGGCTCAGGCAGCTTATGCAGGAACTCCTCATAGCTCGCGCGCTGCGCCGCCACACAGGCGTCAAAGCCCGGAATCTCCTTCTGCGTGCCGATACGCTCGAAGCTCTCTTCAATGCGCAGCTCGCTGCCGGCAGCAAGCTCTATGCGCACGCTGCCCGCCTCCGCCTGCACCTTCACATCGCCGCTCACAGGGCTGATATAAAGGCCGTAGTGGTTCGTCTCGTCATAGAGGGTGAAAGTCGTTTCCGCAGCCTTCTGTTCACCCGCAAGGCAAGCGGACGTCAGAGCCATCGCGCGCTTCGTGCGAATGAGCAGCGTCGTTGCAGACGCATAGCAAAGTTCAACGCCCGCCTCATGCACATCCAGTTTCTCCGGCATGCAAGTGTATTTCGGGCACTCCGTTTCAAAGCCAGGAATCTCCAGCTTGAACAGATTCATCTCGTAGTTTCTTCTGTGAATAAAATTGCGGATATACAGACCCGGCGTCAAGCCTGCGTCATAGAGCACACGACCTGTGTTCTTCTCCACCTTTTTGCCGCGGTTGGCATTCTGCGCGCCCCTGTGCATCGCAAACACGGACAAGTGCGAACCGAAACAGGAAAATACGCCTGTGGATAAATCAATCATATGTTCTCTCCTTCTGCTAAATCCAAGATATCTGTCGGCATAGCCGTTCCTTATATCGTCTCCGCTCACCATGATCCGAAAGGAACATGATGGTAATTTCTCCGCGACCAGCAGTCCTTCCTTTTTTCGCTTCTTTATAAAAAAGGGATGAGGGCGGCAGGCGCCTTCATCCCTCTGCTGTTCCCCTCGTAGAAGGTGACTGCAAAGCATTTACTTGCGGATTTCGTCCAGCTTATCCTGATAGATTCTGAGATACTCTTCAAGGCCCATCTTGTTCATCTCAGCCACGTAGTTATCCCACTCAGCCTCAACGCCGCCCTCGACGCACCACTTGGCCGTCATTTCCTTGGTCATCTTCTCCATGTCGGTCTCGATTTCGGCAGCCTTATCATTCAGCTTGCGCTCAAGGATGACCGGCGGATAGATATAGGACTCGTCACGGATATTGTCAGCATAAATCTCATCGGCATAGAGCTTGAGCACATCGTTGGGAGAAACCTCCATCGCAGCCTCAACCTCAGCGGAGATGTAGCCCGGCGCACCATCGCCAAGGCCCCAATACCAGTTGTCGTAGCTCTTGTAGCCGCGCTCAGCGTCCTTCGCCTCGTCCATGATAAAGGAGTAGGTACCGTCGCCGTCGTCCTGAATCGCCTCGCCCAGCGGGCCCCAGTAGCCCTGCAGGCCATTGAGCGAATCATAGAACGCATTGATCCACTTCATTGCCGCTTCCGGCTCCTTGCAGGACTCGGTCACGGACACAGTCGCCCAGCCGGAGATACCGGAGAGCATGTTGGCCTTGTTGGCGGCAACGTATGCCTTGCCGTACGGGCCCTCGGCGATATCGAGCACCTCGTACTCGTCCATCCACTTGCCGGCGTTAGAATGGGTGTAGCCGGTGAGTACGCCGCAAAGCGCGACTTCGTCGTTAGCCTGCAGCGCCTTATAGCGGGTGGAATCAATGGTCACGACGTCGCTGTTGAGCAGGCCCTCGGAGATGAGGGTGTTCACCCACTGCACCCACGCCTTGTAATTCTCAGTCACCGGCAGATAGGTGATCTTGCCATCCTCGCCAACGGCGAGATCGTACTCAATGCAGTTGTCCGCCTGGAAGTAGCCGCGCATAGCAGCCGGGCCATACTTGGAGGTGAGGCTGCGGCCGATCATCGGGATTTCGTCATTCGGGTCGCCGTTTCCGTTGGCGTCCTGATCGCGGAAGGCACGCAGCACCTCCGTCAGTTCGTCCACGGTCGTCGGCATCGCAAGGCCGAGGTTATCCAGCCACACCTTGTTGATGTAGATCGCAGCCTCGGTCGCCGGACGGCTGACCATGGTATGACCGATGGAGTAAATGTTGCCATCCGGATAGGTGTTCGCGATCTTCGTGTTGGGCACCGCTTCCCACATCGCCTGGATGTTCTGGCCGTACTCGGCAATCAGATCCTGCAGCGGGAGGAAATACTCGACGTTGGCCATGATGTCGGAAGTCTTCATCGCCTTGGCGCCGAAGAAGATATCCGGCAAATCGCCGCTGGCGAGGATCAAAGACTTCTGCTCGTCCCATGCCGTTGCCGGGATGTATTCCCACTCGATCTTCACGCCCGTTTCTTCCTCAATACGCTGGAAGTTGGACAGCGTCTCCAGCTTCGGGGAGCGCGCGTCCAGCACGGCGAGCACCTTGAGCGTAGGCGTCTTCGCCAGAGCGATGCTGCTCAGGCAGCACAGCGCAAGTGCGAGCACAAGCGCCACAGACAGGATTTTCTTCATAGGGTTTACCCTCCTTTTCTTTTATTCCAATGCCCCGAAAGGCAGTAGAATCATTATAACATACTCAGCCCTTCACCGCGCCGATCATCACGCCCTTGGCAAAGAAGCGCTGCAGGCACGGGTAGAGCAGCATGATCGGCAGTGTGGAGACGACGATGATGCCGTAGCGAATCTGCTCCTGTCGGCGCAGAAGCTCTTCCATGCTTTCGT
>JAFQIF010000130.1 GCA_017397695.1 Clostridia bacterium | reverse complement strand
GGTACAGATTGAAAGAATTTCTCAGACTACACAAATTCTTTCAAAGCTGTGTCAGAATCAAAAGCGTCGCCTTCGGCTCCTGTTTGATTCTTGCTTATCTGGCGCTTCGCGCATGGAAACGTTGGGCTGCCGCCCAAACCTGCCTGGGGACATTGTCCCCAGACCCCTTCTTCGCTTCGCGACGGTTTTAAGATTCCTTAATGAACTAAATATCCCTTACACCGCGTAGGAGTGCAGGCCGGGCAGCAATTTATTGACGCCCGCAAACGTAAAGAGCACGCAAAACACCGCAATCACAGCAAACCACGCCATCCTCTTCCCCTGCCAGTTCAGGCGCATGCGCTGATGCAGATAAATCGCATACAGAATCCACGTAATCAGCGCCCAGGTTTCCTTCGGATCCCAGCTCCACCAGCGGCTCCATGCCTGCTCCGCCCAGATCGCACCGGACAGGATAACCACCGTCAAAAGCAGGAAGCCCAGGCAGATCAGCCTGTAGGTCATGTAGTCCGTCTGCTTCATGCCCGTCTCGCTTTCGGTATGTCCCCTGCGCATCATCAGCAGATAGCGCGCACCCAGACAGCCCGCAATAGCAAAGGACGCATACGAGAACGTTGCCGAGCCGATGTGCAGCGCAAACCATGTGCTGCGCAGCGCAGGCATAAGATCCTTGATTTCCATCGGCTGGAACGCCGCATAGCTGAGCACCAGAAACGCCACCGGCATGCTCGCCGTCATCACCCAGTCCTGTCGCAGCCGGCTGTAAAGCACAAGGCCCATGATCGCCGCCGACCATGCAAAGCCAGACGCAAACTCAAACTGATTAGCCAGCGGAATACGCCCCGCTGCAACGCCGCGCCAGACGGTAAACACCGTATGCATCGCAAAAGCGGCAGCAAATACGCCGCGCGCTGCGCGCGTCAGCCTTCCTTTGCCCATCATCGCGCCCACACACTGGAGCATCGTCGCTGCAAAATAGCCGACAACCGCCGCAAAAAACAGAATCTCCATCGCTTATTCCTCCTTGAGCATCGCTTCCAGTTCGATCATCAAGCCGGTCTGCGCCTTGGGGCTGAGGATCACATAGCCGCGCTCCTCCACCGCAATCGCCACCGGCACCATGAAAAAGCACAGGTACAATCCCGCAATCATCAGCAAGAACGTCGCATATAAAAGGCCCAGAACGGCCATGTTCATCTGCTTGATGCGCAGGCCCGGATAGCTGATCGGATCAAGCAGCGTAAAGCTCACATCCCCAATGGTCAGCGTTTCACCTGGGAAGGCAAGCACAGGCGTCGTCACGCCGCCGGATACGGACAGCACATCGTACACCGGATCGGTATACGCGCCGGACGTGCTCGTAATCAGCGTCACGCTGCCGTCCTCCGCCTTCACATAGCCGGGATAGAGCGCCTGGAAGAACATACCGTTTCTGCCGTCGAGCGTCAGGAAGCAAGCTTCGGTCAGCGTCAGATCCTCACTGATGCCGCTGAGCAGGTTTTCAATGCGCACTGCGCCCGCCGTGCCGTAAGTCTGCTGATAGATCTTGTAGCCCTCAAAGCCCAACGGCTCATTGACACGGATCTCCTTCGTCACGGTCTTCTTTCCGTCTTCAGACGCCGCCGTCAGCAGGCTGGCATAATCCAGCGTACCCGTCTCATCTACGATCTGGAATCGTTCAACAGTCACCGTTTCACCGCCCGCAAGCGTCAGCGTTTCGCCCGGCATCACCGTCTGATCCGTCACCTTTGCCGTTGTCACCGCAGCCGCTCCCACCAGCAGAATCAGCAGGAAGGACAGATGCGTGATGAACGAGCCAAAATGACCGGACGTGTTCTTCGTGTATACCTTCCTGCCATCTTTTGTTGCGCAGCCGTAATGCCGCTTTTCAAAATATGCGCCGAGCTTTTGCGCCTGATCACCAGAAAGCGGCTGCGTCAGCTTCGCCTCCAGCGCGGCTGCGCGCAGCTTCGTGCCCGCATGGATAACCTTTGGCAGGCGCACAAGGGAGCACAGCGTCAGATTCAGGCACAGCGCCGCCATCAGCGCGATAAAATACGGCGCAGAAAACACATCATCCAGCCCAAGCGCCATGATCACTTGAGCGGCGTCCGCGCCGTATCGATTCACATATTCCATCGGCTCGCGCTGCTGCACGATCATCGAGCCCGCAAACGAGCAGGCAATGACCAGCACCAGCAGAATCATGCCGAATTTCATCGACCGCAGAAACGAAATAACCTTTTTCAAAGCGGCATTCTCCTTGATATCAAATGACTTTTGTCCTCTATCTTTTTCTTAAAAGCCGCCAAAGCAGCCTTGCAGGTTTCCCCGCGCTTTGGCGGCCCTTGCTCGATCCGACTCTTCCCTATCGGATCAGGTTTTTCAGGCCTTAAAGAGCGTCAGCGCCTCGTCAATCAGCTTTTCAGCCTTGTCCAGGCACTCATGGGTCAGGCGGGAGTTATGCGCGCCTTCGCTGTTCTCAACAAAGACGAAATCCCAGTAGAACTGACCCTTGCGGTTGAGCTGACGGATAGCCTCCAGCTCTTCCTCGGTGTAGCTGCCGGACGCAACGGCGTCGGCGAGCTTGTTGGTCAGGGTCTCCAGCTTGTTGCCGATGGCGATGGTGCGCTCCTCGGCCTTGGCCTGGATACCCTCCACGAAGCCCTTGAGATCCGCATGGCAGGCCACGCAGGACGCGGCGATGGTCTCGCTCTCAAGCGGGCTCACCCAGTAGTGGCTGGTGTAGCCATCTTCCTTGGCCATGTGGCAATCCGCGCAGCTAAACTGCGCAGCATGCACGCTGCCCTTGCCCATGTAGGTCTCAAACTCCGGATGCTGCACCTTGATCTGCTTGACGCCGGTGCGCGGATTGGTGTAATCCGCAAACTGCATCTCCTCGAACTTGGCAAGGATCGCGTCCGGATGCATGGTCTCCAGGCTCTCGTAGGGCAGGGTCACAGCCTTGGTTTCCGGCGCGAAGTAGTACTCTACGTGGCACTGCGCGCAGGAAGCGGTTTCCGGATTGAGCGTTTCGAAATCCGCACCCATAGCATCAGCCAGGTAGGTGTGGGTCACGACGAGCTCATTGCCGGTGTTGGCGTGGCAGTTGTAGCAGCTCACGCTCTCGTTCACCTCGGCGAGCATATCATCAAAAGCGATGGTATACGCGCTCACACCCTCGTTATTCACCTTGGCGGTGAAGTCCGGGGTCTTGCAGGTGAAGCAGTTGGCCAGCGCATGCGGACGGCCGGTGTTGGTCACGTCCTGCACGGTG
>JAFQIF010000011.1 GCA_017397695.1 Clostridia bacterium | reverse complement strand
CTGTACCGGAATCGTAATTGTCGCCTTCGGCTTCGCTCCGATTCTTGCTTTTTTCTTCGATTGGGTTACGTTGGGGATTTCATCCCCAAGCCCCTGACAAGGGATTTCATCCCTTGACCCTTCTTCGCTTCGCGGCGGCTTTAAGCCTTAGTGAACTAAATATCCCTTTTACAGCTCTGCAGCCCTATTCCCCCGCGCAAGAAAAAAATATCGAACACAACTTTATCTTTTTTGACGCAAAAAATGACGGAAACGCGCCGGTTATTCGTATGCATTGTGTACGTCCCTCCACATCTACCACAGGATATTGTGGATAAATGTTCAGCATTCAGCAGGAGACCTGTGGATAAATTTCATTTTCCGCAAGAGCTTCTCCGCCGAAAAACCCTTGAAAATAAGGTTTTTTTCTGATATGATGGGAAGGCTCTTAAAGCAGTTATCCACAACTTATCCACCTTTTTCCACACCTTGTGGAAAGTGGTGTGGATATCCACATTTTATCCACATGGATCCGTCATCCATATTTATCACCACAATATGCAGTATCCTGCAGGATGGATACAATACAATATACGGAGGAAACACCATGGATCATGTCGAGATTTGGGACAAGGCGAAGGCGCTGCTGCGCGAGGATCTGGCCAGCGTCTCCTATACCACCTGGATCGATCAGCCGCTCAAGCCGGTATACCTGGCCGATGACAAGCTGGCGCTTGAGGTCATCAGCGAGTTTACAGAGAAGACCATCCGTCCGCGCTATCTGGCCATGATCACCGACGCCGTATCCAAAGCGGCCGGCCGCGAGATGACCGTGGAGCTGATGAGCGTCAAGGAGCGCATCGCCTGGCAGGAGAGCCAGAAGAAGGACGATCAGAAACCGCTGCAGGGCGTCAACACCTTCAATCCCAAGTCCACGTTCGATACGTTCGTCGTCGGCTCTTCAAATCGCTTTGCGCATGCGGCTTCCCTGGCCGTGGCCGAAGCGCCGGGCATGGCCTACAATCCGCTGTTCCTCTACGGCGGCGTGGGCCTGGGCAAGACGCACCTGATGCATGCCATCGGCCATTTCATTCAGGATCATTTCCCGAATATGCGCATGCTCTATCTGCCCAGCGAGATGTTCACCAACGAGCTGGTTTCCGCCATCAAGAACAACAAGAACGTCGAATTCCGCCAGCGCTTCCGCAACGTGGATGTGCTGATGCTCGACGATATCCAGTTCATCGCGGGCCGCGATTCCACGCAGGAGGAATTCTTCCATACGTTCAACGCCCTGCATTCCGCCGGCAAGCAGATCATTATCTCCTCCGATAAGCCGCCGCGCGAAATTGCCCGCCTGGAAGAGCGCCTTCGTTCCCGCTTCGAGTGGGGCCTGATCGCCGATATCCAGAAGCCGGACTTCGATACCCGAATTGCCATCCTGCGCAAAAAAGCAGAAAACGAGGGCATTGAAATCAGCGATGAGATGCTCGAGCTGATCGCCGGCCGCGTAGAGAGCAACATCCGCGAGCTGGAAGGCTCTCTCATCCGCGTGAACGCCTATGCACGCCTGAATCGCTGCGCCATCGACGCGGACGTGATCTCCCACGCGCTGCACGACATTGCCGTCGTGCGCGATCCCAAGCGCATCACGCCGGATCTGATCATCGACTGCGTGGCCGATTACTACGGCCTGAGCAGCGCGCTGCTGCGCGGCAACTCCCGCAAGAAGGAGATTGCGCAGGCGCGCCATGTAGCCGTGTATCTCACGCGCGAGATGACCGGCCTGTCCCTGCCGCGCATCGGCGACGCCTTCGGCCGCGATCATTCCACCATCATCAATTCCTGCGATAAGATCACCCGCATGCTCGAGGATGACGCTGTGATGAAGGCGACCATCGCCGATCTCAAGAAGATCATCACCGAAAAATAAGCAGGACGCAAAAAACGATATGCATGCAAAAGACCTTTCGTTTCAGAAGCGAAAGGTCTTTTCATTATATTCAATTACAGCATGCCCGCCTCGCTGCCCCGCCCGGCGTGCGGGCAGTACGTCAGATAGGCCAGGAGCATGGTTGTCGTATCCGGCATGGACAGACACAAAATCGGCGGCGCGCTGCGCCTGTGCATCACGTCCAGCGGCTGAGAAAGCAGGAATAAACCGCTCATGCGCGCAATGCGGTGCACATAGCCAAAGTGCACATCCTCCCAAGGCAAATACAATCCTACGCCTGCACACACACCCTGCTCATGGAAGCACGGACAGGTGGTAATCGTGTTCATCATCCGATAGAGCAATGCGAACCCTGCCGCAAAGAGCATGAGCGCGCACAGCGTCCAGCCGATCAGGCCGCCAATGTGTTCCGGCTGCGCCGCCCAAACGAGCATCAGCGCGCCAGTCACAAATGCGACAGACGCGGTGGGCAGCATCAGCGCGGCATGGAGCGCAGCCTGATGCCACTGCGGCCGCAGCCAGCCCTTGCGCCGGCGCGCCGACATTGGCGAAAGATCCACATCAAACGGGCAATACGTTTCCACGGCGCGCAGCAGCCTTTTATTCACCGGCACCACAAAACCCCAGCTTCCGCATTGCGGCGCGCGGTGCAGCAGGTTGATAAAGTCGGTCTTTCCGCGATACATGCCGTAGAAATAGCGGCGGCGGCTATTGCAGTAGAGCAGGCCAAAGGAGGCGATATCCTCCCAATTCGTGCGGCGCACGCGCAGAAGAAAACCTACGCCCACGCCCAGCTCATCCACGAAGAAGCGGCAGGAGAGCAGCGCCAGGCACAGCACAAGCAGTGCAGCCGTCGCCACAAGCAGCACCTGCGCCCATCCGTGCAGCGATGCGCTCACGCAGATATCGCGCCCCAGCGCACACGCAACAGCCAGCGCGCACACGCATGCGCTCATACGCGGATAACGAAGTACACGAACCACGGCGCTCCTCCTTTCTTGATTCTCGGGGCAGTAAAGAAGGGCCCTGTGCATCAGGGCCCTTTGTTGTTTCCTGCGTCAGTCTTCCGTGATCACTTGGTGCTCGGCGGCAGGGTCGCTTCCGGAGCAACGGTCTCTTCGCCAAAGCCGTAGCCCTCATTGGCGGACGGCAGCACGTCGACCAGCTCGATCTCCGGCTCGGCAGCCTTCGCGGCAGCCTCAGCCTCGGCGCGGGCAGCCGCCTCGGCTTCCTCGCGCATGCGCTGCGCTTCCATCACGGCGGCGGCGGTCACCGGCTGGCGACCGGACTCCACAACGCCCAGAGCAGCCTGCATCACCGGATACGGGCAATCGCTCTCCAGGATGGTGTTGCGATACGGATGAGAGGTGGTGTGGCGGCCATTGCGCATCTCCACGTGGGTGTAGGTGCCGCCGGAGCCCTTCTTGCCTTCCACCGCGATATACGCGCCGGCCTCGACCACGTCGCCGCGGCGAACCTCGATGTCCTCGCAGTGCAGGTAGAGCACGGTCACGTCATACTCAGCATTGTAGATCGCCACGGTGCCATTGCTGTCGCCGGCGCGGGTCACCTCGCCGCCCAGAATCGCATACAGCGGCGCTTCCGGATAGTTGGTGAAGTCGATGCCCTCGTGCACGCCGGTAAAGCCGGTGCGGCCGCGGCCGTCGCCCTGACGCTCACAGTACTGGGCATAGAACATGGACACCTCGCCCGCGTCTTCGCCGTAGAGCGCAACGCGCATGGCGTCGGTGATGTCCAGCACGATCGGCGCAACGGCGTAGGTGCCGCTCTCGTCAACCGTCAGATACTCCTGCGGCAGGGTGGAATCAAACGGCGTGAGGTAGTACTCGCCGTGGTTGTAGCAGTAAACGTCGTCGTAGTAACGGACGGTACGGCCGCGGATCGCCTTGTACTTGCTGATGAACCAGCGGTACTCCTCGGTGATCTCCAGCGTATCCTTGGGCTCGTCCGCAATGATCACCTGAGCCGGCTCTTCCTCTTCGGCAACCGGTTCCTCGATCACCACTTCGGCCTCGGGCTCAACCGGGGCCGTCTCCGGGGCAGCGGCAGCCGGGGTATTCACCACAACGGCGTCCGTGTCCACACGCGTGCCGGGCAGCGCAGCGCTGTCTTCCGCATAGGCGCAGGCGGTAAAAAGCAGGCTTACCAGAGCAAGCGCCGCAATCAGCTTCTTCATCATCATAATACCTCCAAAATGTGAAACGATTTTGGGTTTCGATATGCTTTCCAAAGAATTCTTCTATTTATTATACCAGACAGGCGTGAAAACTCAAGCGTTTTTTGCAAAAACAGGGTGAATATGGTATGATAAGTGTGAGAAAACTGTCAAAAAACGGAGGATGTGCCGCTGTGAAACAGATCAAGCCCTGGGGCCCTGCGCTTATATGGATGGGCGTCATTTACCTGATGAGCGCCATGCCGGGCGAAGTATCCGGCGAGCAAAGCGGCACGCTGGTGCGGGTCATACTTGGGGCTGTTTCTCTCGTCTTCGGCGAAGAATTTGCCTCAGGCGTCCCGCTGGAAACGATTCACCTGCTCATCCGCAAGGCTGCGCACATGACCGAATACGCCATACTGTTTGCGCTGTACCGCCGGGCGCTGAAATTGAGCGGCGCAAAGCGCCCCGGTATCGCTGCCCTGCTTATGAGCGCAACCTATGCCGCGACGGACGAGTGGCACCAGGGCTTTGTCGCAGACCGGGGGCCGAGTATCGTGGATGTGGGCATCGATACGCTGGGCGCAGCGGCGATGTGGGGGCTGATATCCGTCTGTGGAAAAATCAAAAAGGCCATCAAAAAGGAGCGGTAAACCGCTCCTTTTTCTTATTCTCCTGCGATATTAAGCTGGCTGACCGCCACACTCGGGCTGCCGATGGGCGAACCCTCAAAGAGCAGATCATCCGCCACAGCGGTGACGTTTTTCAGCAGTTCGTAGAAATTGCCCGCAACGGTAAACTGTTCTACCGCGCGTACGATTTTGCCGCCAACAACCTCAAAACCGCGCGAGAGCAGCGAGAAATCGCCGCTGACGGGATTGGCGCCCGCATGCAGGCCGCTCACCTCGGTGATGAGCAGGCCGCTGCCCATGGCGGCAAGCAGCATATCGAGCGTCTGTTCGCCGGGCTTTATGTACATGTTGCTCGGCGCGACGCGGCCGGAACCGGCAGCGTTGCCGGTGGTCTTCACGCCCGCTTTCCTGGCGGTCTTGCGGTTGTGCAGCAGCGTGGTCAGCACGCCGTTTTCAATCACGTTCTTCGTCAGCGTCGCCGCGCCCTCGCGGTCAAACGGGCAGGAGCCCAGCCCCCAGGGCATCAGCGGATCATCCGTCAGGGTGACAGCCTCGCTGGCGACGGCCTGCCCCTCCTTACCGGAAAGCAGGGACATACCCTTCTGCGCGTTATCCGCAGAGAATACGCCGGAGAAGGTGGACAGCAGATCGGCCATGGCGTTGTTGCGGATAATGACCGGGCGCGCGCCGCTGGAGAGCTTTCCCGCGCCGAGCTTGTCCAGCGCGTCTTTTGCGCAGCCATCCGCCACGTCAAAGGGCTTCACGTCCTCCATGGAATAGCCCCACAGAATCTTAAAGCCGGTCGCCGCGCTCTCGCCCTCCTTGGCAAGACAGCTGGCGTAGGCGTAGATCATGTTGGAGCGGTGGCTGAGATTCAGGCCCAGCGAATTGCGCAGGGCAAAGGTCTCGCCGCTGCTGGCTACGACGGTGGAATCCGGCGTGATGCGCGCATCTGCGGCGGCAAGGCGTTCGTCAATGCGCATCGCCAGCGCGATCTTGTCCTCGGCAGAGATCTGTTCCACCGCCTCAGAATCATTGCATACTGCGCTGTAGTGTTCATCCGGCGGCAGAATCTCGTCCTGCTCGTCCGTTTCGATCAGCTCGGCACTCTCCTTTACGCCCGCGATGAGCATGGACAGGCTTTCCTCATCCATCGCCTGCGTGCCCGCCGTGCCGACCCTGCCCTGCCATACGCCGCGCAGCGTAAGGCTGAATCGGTCGCTGACCTTATAATCCTCCAGCTTCTGGCTGCGAACGCGCGCGGAGAAGGATTCGCTGGAAGAGAGCGTCACCTCGGCGGGCGCAATGCCGGCCTCGGCTGCAAGCGCAAGCGCCTTTTCAGCAAAAGCATTCATCTGAAGTTCAAAGCTGTTTTCCATATGCTCTTCCTCACTTTCCGCCGACGGTCAGGCAGCTGACACGGATGGTCGGCTGGCCGACGTTCGTGGGCACGCTGCCGCTGCGCGAGCCGCACATGCCCTGACCCATGGTCATCTCCCTGCCCACGCGGTCGATGCGCATGAGAATCTCCGAGCCCTTGCCAATGAGCGATGCGCCGCGCACAGGCGAGACAATCCTGCCATCCTTGACCAGATAACCCTCGCGCACAGAGAAGTTGAATTCGCCCGTAGCCGGGTTGACGCTGCCGCCGCCCATCTGCGCAGCGTACAGACCGTCGCCCATGGTACGGATCATCTCGTCCTCGTCGTCGGTTCCCGCAGCGATGTAGGTATTGCGCATGCGGCTGGTGGGCGCATAGGCGTAGCTCTCGCGGCGGCCGCTGCCGGTGGGCGCCATGCCCATCTTCAGGCCATTGAGGCGGTCGATCATGTAATTCTTAAGCACGCCGTTTTCGATGAGCACAAGGCGCGTGGCAGGCATGCCCTCGTCGTCGATATTCTCGCTGCCCCATTCGCACGGCATGGTGCCGTCGTCGATGGCGGTCACGCAGGGCGCTGCGATCTGCTGCCCCAGCTTGCCGGCGAATTCGCTCATGCCCGGTTCTACGCTGGTGGCCTCCAGCGAGTGGCCGCAGGCCTCATGGAAGATGACGCCGCCGAAGCCGCCCGCGATAACCACGGGCATCTCGCCGGCGTTCACATACGGCGCATCGAGCATGGTTACGGCCGTTTTGGCCGCCTTGTATCCCGCGGCAGCCGGGTCCACGCGGTTTTCAAAGAGCTCAAAACCCATCAGCGCGCCGGGGCTTTCCATACCGGTCTGGTTTTCCGTGCCGGAGCTGGCAATGGCGGAGCAGGTCAGGCGGGTGTAGGTGCGGGTATCGCCGGTATACAGGCCGTCGCTGTTGGCGATGAGCACGTGCTGCTCGCGGGCAATCAGGCCGCAGGTCACCTGCGCGATGCGGCTGTCCACGCTGCGGGCGACACTGTCCGCGGCGCGCAGCACGTCCGCACGCCTTTGCGCGGCGACAGAGAGCACAGGGGTCTTCACCGGATGGATATCGGTAAACGTATGCGCATGGAGCACGACGTCGCGGCCCGTGCCCTTCGTATCGGTCACGGCGGCGGCGGCGCGCTCTGCGGCGCGCAGCAGGCCCTGCTGCGTCACATCACAGGTATAAACATAGATGGAGCGCAGACCGTCGTAAATGCGGATGCCCGCGCCGCGCGGACGGGATACAGCGGCGTTTTCGATCTTGCCGTCGCGCAGCGTCACGCCGTAGTTTCTAGAGTCCTCAAAAAAAATTTCCGCAAAGGTGCCGCCGCCGCGAAGGGCGCGGGCGAGCACCTGAGCGCACAAAGCCTGAGAAAGCATGCGTACCTCCTTGCGATCAGGAATCTGTTCATGTCCGGATGATTCAGTATAACCTGTAAACAGCCAAAAGTAAACGGCGCGGGCGCAACCGCCTTGCAAACGTCTGTCAGCTCCTGTATAATATCTCTGACCTTTAAGCAGACGAGAAAAACGGAGGACATCCGCGATGAAATGGCTGAAGAGCAAGCTGATGGGCAATTACATGCTGCGCAGGCTTTTTACATTCAAGGGCAACGCGCGGGCATGCCTGTGGCCGGAGCCGCTGTGGGGCGTGCCGTATAATCTGTATCTGCCGTACGTATCGCTGTTTATGACGGCGCTGGGCATGACGCCCGCCGAGATCGGCTATGTGACAAGCATCAGCATGGTTTCGCAGGTCATCTTTGCATTGCTCTCGGGCGTGCTGTGCGACAAGCTGGGCCGCAGAAAGACCACGTTCTTCTTTGACATGCTGTCCTGGTCCGTGCCGGAATTCATCTGGATGTTCTCGCGCAATTTCTACTGGTTCGCTTTCGCCGCGGTCTTCAACGGCGCATGGCGCGTAACGGAAAACTCCTGGAGCCTTTTACTCATTGAGGATATGGACGAAGAGGATATCATGCCCGCATTCTCGCTCACGCAGATGCTGGGCCTGTTCTCCGCGTTCTTTGCGCCGCTGTCCAAGTTTGCGGTCGAGGCCTTCGGCCTCGTACCCACGATGCGCACGCTCTACGGCATTACCTTCGTGTCCATGACGGTCAAGTTCATTCTGGTATATGTGTTTTCCACCGAGACGCAGGTGGGCATGCGCCGCATGGCAGCGACAAAAAACCGC
The DNA here is from genome assembly GCA_017397695.1 of Clostridia bacterium. Next base: position 4,814 of record JAFQIF010000011.1, on the reverse strand, counting down.
AGCATGCTCTCCCTCCTTTGGGAGTGCCGCAAGGTGTATCTGCGCACGATCGCAAACAAGCGCATGCTGCTCACCTTCGGCATTCTCGCCGCCTATTCGCTGTGGAACAACCTGCACACCAACTACTGGGCGCTGTATGTCTGCAGTGAGATCGGCATCTCGGAGGGCAATGTCGTGCTCTTTGCCACGCTCAAATCGCTGGTGACGCTGGCCTGCGTATTTGCCATCGTGCCCAAGCTGCGCAGCCTCTCGCTGCGCCGGGCAATTCTTTATGGCCTTGCGCTCGCCGCCGGTGCGTATGTGCTGCTGCTCGCCTGCTCGGGCGTGGCAGCCGCTGCGGTGCTTGTGGTCAGCTGCGTGCTGGAAGCGACGGCGCTGGCCATCCTCTCTCCCATGATCAACTCGCTCCTGTTCATCAACGCCGAGCCGGAGGAACGCGCGCGTGTATGCGGCATGATCTATGCGACGATCTCCCTGATCGTTGCGGTGTTCCCCAGCATCATCGGCAATTTCGCGATGATCTCCCTGCGCATTCCGTTTATGATCGGCATGTTGCTCTTTGCGCTGATTGCGCTGCTGACGATGATCCTCAGCCGCATGCCGGCGCAGGAATCCGGGAACTGACCTGCTTTTTTGTTCAACCCCTTGCGGGAAAGCAGTCAATGCGTGTAGAATAGAATGCAGATGTGCATTCCAAAGAGAACGGGCGGTGAAGTACGTTGGCAGGCAAGCTGGATCAGATTGAAGCGATGCTGCGCATGGCGCTGGGCGAAGAGCTGCTTTCCCGTTGTCAGGATCTGACGTATGCCGTCAACCAGTCGATCGTGCGCTTCATGCGCACGGACGCCACGCTGGCGCAGCTCTGTGCCCAGATCGACTCCGCCGTATTCAACGCCGTATACACCGGCACGGGCGGCACCATGGTCGTTACCCTGGCGAACGGCCGCCGCGTGCGCATCACCAGCGCGTTTATCAGCGATCTGGCTGACAGGCTGCTCTCTCTTGCCTACTGCGATCTGCCGCTGAGCCCCAGCGTACAGGATGCGCTGTATGATTTCTCGCGCGAGGGTTCCTTCGCTGCGATGCGTGAGCTGGTACGCCGTTTCCCGATGGACGAACAGGAACGCGCCTACTATGTGCAGGTGCTCAGGGAAAACGGACAACTAAGATAATTCCGAGGATTTTTATACATGGCTAAAATCATTGCAATCACCAATCAGAAGGGCGGCGTCGGCAAGACGACCACCAGCGTGAATCTTGCCGCCTGCGTGGCCGCCGAGGGCCGCCGCGTGCTCGTGGTGGACGCGGACCCGCAGGGCAACACTTCCAGCGGACTGGGCGTGCGCGTGAAGGCGTCCACGCCTACGATCTACGAGGTCATGGCCGGCGAGGTTGAACTCCAAAGCGCGCTGGCGAAAACGCAGGTGGATTCCCTCTTCGTGCTCCCGGCGGATATCCGCCTGGCCGGCGCAGAGATCGAGCTGGCGGGCATGGACGGCCGTGAGCGCGTGCTCGCCGAGGCGCTGAAGGCCGCCGCCGATTTTGACTATATCTTCATCGACTGCCCGCCGTCTCTGGGCCTGATCACGCTCAACGCGCTGTGCGCCGCAGACGGCGTACTGATTCCCATCCAGTGCGAATACTATGCGCTGGAAGGCGTGAGCGCGCTGATGGGCACCATCCAGAAGGTACAGAAGATCAACCGCAGGCTCTCCATTCAGGGCGTGGTGCTCACCATGCTCGACGCGCGTACAAACCTGGGCCTTCAGGTTGCGCAGGAGGTGCGCAAGGTTTTCAAGGGCAAGGTATACAACACCGTCGTACCGCGCAACGTGCGTCTGGGCGAAGCCCCCAGCCACGGCCTGCCGATCCATCTGTACGATCCTCGCTCGCTGGGCGCGCAGAGCTATCAGGCGCTGGCGAAGGAATTCTTAATGAGATAAGCAGAATACGGGCGGCTGATACCCGCCCGTGCTTTTGAAAGGACAGCATTATGGCAAAGAAAATGGGCCTGGGCAGAGGCCTGAGCGCAATTCTGCCGGATGTGGAAGACGTTGTGGAATCCGTGGGCCATCAGCTGCCCACGACCATCGTGCCCGCAGACGCTGTGGTTGAACTGCCGCTGGGCGATATCGATCCCAACCGCGACCAGCCGCGAAAGAAATTCGACGAGGAAGCGCTTTCCCAGCTGGCGGATTCCATCCGCCACAGCGGCGTGCTCTCGCCGATTCTCGTCGCCCGCGAAGGCAGCCGCTACACGATCATCGCCGGCGAGCGCCGCTGGCGCGCCGCAAGGCTGGCCGGTATTGGCACCATCCCGGCGATCGTGCGCGAGTGGGACGAGATCAAGCGTCAGGAGGCCGCGCTCATCGAAAACATCCAGCGCGAAAACCTCAATCCCATCGAAGAGGCGCAGGGCATCTACGTGCTCATGACCGAATGCGCGCTCACGCAGGAGGCCGTGGCTGAGCGCCTTGGCCGCAGCCGCCCGGCGGTAGCAAACCTGCTGCGCCTTCTGAACCTGCCTGCGCCCATCCAGCAGGCCGTCATCGACAGCGTGATCTCCGCCGGCCATGCGCGCGTGCTCGCGGGAATTACCGATAAGAAGCTGCAGGCCACGCTCTTTGCCAAGACTGTACAGGGCGGCTGGTCCGTGCGTCAGCTGGAAGCAGCTGCCAAACAGGCAACCGCCGAGCGCAAAGAAAAGCCCGCCGCAGCGCCGCTGCCGGTGGAATATGAAGAGCTGACCGAGCGCCTGCGCAGCGCCACGGGTCTGAAGGTGAGCCTGAGCGGCACCGAGCACAAGGGTAAGATCGTGCTCGAATACGCCTGCCAGGAGGAGCTGCAGCGTCTGTGGGATATGCTAGAAGGCTGATCAAAATCCTGCGGCTGCATCCCCTTTTCCGGATAAACCGAGCACCATTTTTCCAGATATAATTCGATTTTTCGGGCGATCAGCGTCTGATAATCTGCCGGCAAAGTATCCAAACTGGTTATTTTGCCTCTCTGAGGATAGAAAACCGATATACAAACGAGACAGAATGTTGATTCTGCCTCGTTTTTTTCATCTGCACGGTCGCCTAAACCACCCCAAAATGCCCGGTTTTATAGCAAATGGGATTATTGACCGCCGCAGATCCGTATGCTATCCTTTGATCACATCAACCGGAAGATGCTTCCAAAGCACAGACACAACAGCCCGGGCAATCCCCCGGCGAAAGGAGAACATATGAACACCACGTTTAAATTCATCAGGCGTTTTTCCCTGCTGGCAGCGATCCTGCTGCTGGCGCTGATCGTGCTGCCCAACTGCTTTTCCACGGTGCCGGTCGGCTCCACGGGTATCATGCTCACCATGGGCAAGGTGGAGGACACGGCGCTTTCCGAGGGCATGCACTTCAAGCTGCCGTTCGTGCAGAAGATCGTATCGATGGACAACCGCGTCAAGAAGTTGGAGCTGAGCACCGAAGCCTTCTCCAAGGACATTCAGACGGTATCCGCAACGCTGGCGGTCAACTACCGCCTGCAGACGGAGAAGACCTTCTCCATCTACAAGAGCACCGGCACCTCCTACGAGGATAACCTGATCGTGCCGGCGACGCACGAGGTGCTCAAGAGCGTATGCGCGCAGTATACGGCGGAGGAGCTGATCTCCAAGCGCGCCGAATCCTCCGACAAGATGCGCGACGAGCTGGACGCCAAGCTCAATCCGCTGGGCATCTCCATCACGGATTTCAACATCATCGATTTTGACTTCTCGGATGAGTTCATCTCCGCCGTAGAGAGCAAGCAGGTGGCCGAACAGCTCAAAAAGAAAGCCGCCACCGAGAACGAGACCGCCATTGCACAGGCTGAGCGCGAGAAGCAGGTGAGCATCAAGCAGTCCGAAGCGGAGGCTGAGCGCGTGCGCATCGCAGCCGAAGCGCAGGCCAAATCCACGCTGATTGCGGCCCAGGCCGACGCTGACGCTGTGAAGCTGGCTGCCGACGCCGAGGCGTACCGCTTGAGCCAGATCGGCAAGAATCTGACGCAGGAGACCATTCTCAATACGATCGCGGAAAGCTGGAACGGCGAGCTGCCCGGCGTGGTCGGCGCGGGCGCAACCGGCATTCTGAATCTGGACGAGGCTGCGAACTGACGCAGCTGACGGAGGGGAAATATGAATCAGGAACTCAAGGAAGCGATTGACGCCGGCGAGCGCGCGCTCTTCAGCCTGCAGCGCGCCCAGAAGGAGCTGAAAAGCGCCAAAACATGGGGCATGGTCGATCTCTTCGGCGGCGGGCTGATCGTCGATCTGATCAAGCGCGGACGCATGAAGGACGCGCAGCGCTGGATGGAAGAAGCGCGCAAGGATCTGCACATCTTCGAAGCAGAGCTGCGCGATGTGGATCTCTCCTCGCAGCTTGACCTGCGGGTGGACGATTTCCTCACGTTCGCGGATTTCTTCTTCGACGGCATGGTCGCAGATTTCCTGATGCACACGCGTATCGCAGAAACGAAGGAAAAGGTGGAGGAAGCCATTGACCGCGTGACCTACCTGCTGGCGACGCTGCAGGAGGAATACGGCAAGCAGACCCGATAAGCATAAGAAAACAGGCTCCAAATTGGGGCCTGTTTCTTTTATTTAGGGATATTTAGTTCATTAAGGAATCCTAAAACCGCCGCGAAGCGAAGAAGGGTCAAGGGATGAAATCCCTTGTCAGGGGCTTGGGGATGAAATCCCCCACGTAAGCCAATCGAAGAAAAAAGCAAGACTCGGAGCGAAGCCGACGGCGACAATTACGATTCCGGTACAGATTGAAAGAATTTCTCAG
>JAFQIF010000129.1 GCA_017397695.1 Clostridia bacterium | reverse complement strand
TGTCCTTGTTGTGCGCCAGCGCCAGATAGCCCTCAAAATCCTCGTAGGGAGAGATGCCGCGCTTCACGCACTGGATAATGCGGGTATCCTTCATGGCCTGGCCGTCGACCTGGCCGCGCAGAATCTGGGTATACAGGCCATCCTGTTCGTTGAGCATGCCGATCATGCCGCGCTCAATGGGCTGCACGATGACCACGCCGGCGTCCATGCCGGCAGCCTCGTTGGCCTTGTCGATCATCCAGTCGCAGAAAGCGCGCAGGAAGCCGCCCTCGCCAAACTGGATCACGCGCTCAGTCTTGGGCGCAACGCCGCGCGCCGTATTTAAAGAAGGAAGAGTTGCCGCATTGATCTGAACCATGTGAAAAACCTCCCAAATATATGTCGTTGTCGCATCCGGACACGCCGAAACCCGCCCTGCCGGATCGCTTTCCGTAGGCGGATGTGCAGTCGTATCCATCTTTATATCGAATGGTATAAACAGTATAACACCGTCATGGTTCCGCGTCAAGGTTTGGGCAAAAGCAACGCTTCTGTTTTGTCAGGGATGAATAAAACATCCGACCATCGAGAAATGGCGGAACAGGCGGAAAACAGCCTGTTTTTGCTTGTAAGACGCATGCTTTGGTGGTAAAATATTATCAATCATATTTCGAAATCACCCTGTGCACAGGGAAAACGCAGCAGGAGGTCATCACCATGAAAAGACGCATCGGCATCCTCACCGCCGGCGGCGACTGTCCCGGCCTGAACGCCTGTATCCGCGGCGTCGCCCGCGCGAGCTACTCCCTCTTTGATACCGAGATCGTCGGCATTCAGGACGGCTACGCCGGCCTGATCGAGGGCAACTACCGCGAGATGAAGCAGAGCGACTTCTCCGGCATCCTCACCCTGGGCGGCACCATCCTCGGCACCCGCCGCACCCCCTTCTCCGAGATGCGCGTCATCGGCGATGACCAGGTCGACAAGGTCAAGGCGATGAAGAAAACCTATGAAAAGGCCAAGCTGGACTGTCTGGTCTGCCTGGGCGGCAACGGTACGCACAAGACAGCGAACCTGCTCTCCGAGGAGGGCCTCAATATCATCGGCCTGCCCAAGACGATCGACAACGACATCTGGGGTACGGACGTCACCTTCGGCTTCCATTCCGCTGTAGACATCGCTACCGATGTCATCGACCGCGTTCACACCACCGCCGCCAGCCACGGCCGCGTCATGGTCATCGAGATCATGGGCAACAAGGCTGGCTGGCTCACGCTGTATTCCGGCGTTGCCGGCGGCGCGGACATCATCCTCCTGCCGGAGATCCCGTACGATCTGGACGAGGTATGCAATGCGCTTGCCGATCGCGCCAAGCACGGTAAGACCTTCTCCATCATCGCCGTCGCCGAGGGCGCGATGACCATTCAGGAAGCGAAGATGAAGAAAAAGGAGCGCGCCGCCAAGCGCGCCGAGCAGGGCTTCAGCGGCATCGCCAATCGCCTGGCCAAGGAAATCCAGGAGAAGATGCCGGAGATCGAGGCGCGCGCCGTCATCCCCGGCCACATGCAGCGCGGCGGCAGCCCGAGCGCCTACGACCGCATGCTCTCCACCAACTTCGGCGTACACGCCGCGCAGCTCATCGCCGGCGAGCAGTACGGCCAGGCCGTGGGCATGATGAACAACGTCGTTTCTCACAATCCGCTTTCCACCGTCGCCGGCAAAACCAAGTTCGTGCCGATCGACGGCCACGAGATCCGCGCTGCGCGCGCCATGGGCATCTCCATGGGCGACAAGCGCAAGTAAGCCTTTTTCATGATTTTCTTCGTTTGAATTGACTTTTTCCCCGGTTTCGCCTATAATACCGTATTGACGGTTTCGCTCGGCGAAGCCGGGGAAAAGCTTTGCACCCATAGCTCAGCAGGATAGAGCGTCCGCCTCCTAAGCGGAAGGCCTTGGGTTCGAATCCCGATGGGTGCGCCAATACAAAAAAGCCTCGACCGGATCACCGGTCGGGGCTTTTTTACCTGATAGAATGATGAAACGATTCCCGGAGCAGCCTGAGTACCTCTTTATACCGGATTCTGCCGGCCCTGCCCGAAAGGACAGGGCTTGTTTTTACTTGGCTCCCTCTCGAATAAACGCGCCTACCATAAATGCCGTTACGACAACGCCAGCCAGATAAACCGATGTAACCGTTGCAACCATCACAACACCCCCTGTTGATGATCACCGCTTCACATCCGATCAGGTCTCGCAGGTTTTTCTCTGCGAAAACAGCCGCACGCGGACTGCTTGCGCACGCCCTGCACGATTTGTTACTTAAATTATAGTTCTTTCGCCATCCTGCGTCAAGTCGCACACAGCTTCTTTCCGCTTTTCGGCATACGGTTTTCCCTTTCTCCAAAATCTCCCTGCAATTTTGTTCACTTCTTAAACTTATTACATAGATTAATGTAAATATGATTTGACATTTTTCTTCTCCCCTCTTTTTATATCCGCTTCAAATCCCTTGCGGGCAATCAGTCTTTGTGTTATCGTAAAATCAACCATTACTCATCTGCGGAAAGGGGCTTTCGCGCCATGAAATACGACCAGATTGCAGCGCTTTCCAGCGCACTCACACAGAACATCGCCCGTGTCATCGTCGGCAAAGAGCAGGAAACGCAGCTCGTGCTTGCCGCGCTGCTCGCCGGGGGCCATGTCCTTTTGGAGGACGTACCCGGCACGGGCAAAACCACGCTCGCCAAATCGCTCGCCCGTTCGCTGGAATGTGCCTTTGCCCGCGTACAGTTCACGCCGGATCTGCTCCCCGCGGATGTGACCGGCACGCGCATCTACAGCCAGCAGACAGGTGCGTTCAGCTTCGTCAAGGGACCTGTGTTTACCAATATCCTGCTGGCGGATGAGATCAACCGTGCCACGCCGCGTACGCAGTCCGCGCTGCTGGAATGCATGGAGGAGCGCCAGGTAACCGAGGGCGGCGTCACCTATCCGCTTTCCGCGCCGTTTCTGGTCATCGCCACGCAGAACCCCGTCGAGACGCAGGGCACATTCCCCCTGCCCGAAGCGCAGCTGGATCGCTTCATGATCCGCCTTTCGCTCGGCTATCCCAGTGCGGAGCAGTCCGTTTCGATGCTGCGCCGCTTTATGGACCGGCAGCCGCTTGAGGAGCTGGAGAGCGTATGTACCAGCGAGCAGCTCACGCAGGCCGCCGCGCTGTGCCGCACCTGCCGCGTCAGCGATGATGTACTCCTGTATATGACCACGCTATGCGAAGCCGCGCGCAATCCCGAAGCCGTTCTGCTGGGGCCGTCGCCGCGCGCGCTGCTTGCGCTCATGCGCTGCACACAGGCGCTTGCCGCCATCCGCGGACGCGACTATGTGATTCCCGACGACGTGAAGGAGCTGGCCGTGCCCGTGCTCGCGCACCGCGTCATCCTGCGCGGTTCCCGCCGCGGCGTTACACCGCAGGAATTCATTCAGGAAATCCTGGCGCATACCGCTGCCCCCACAGAGGCCCGCGCATGAACGCGCTCATCCTGCTGCTGATCCTGCTGGCGCTGTATGCGCTGATGGCCGAGCTGATCAGGCGCTCCGGTCTGCGCCATCTGACGTGCACACGCGCATTTTCCAGGCTCGCCTATTTCGAGGGCGATGAGGGCGAGCTGATTGAAATCGTGCGCAACGACCGCCCCGTCATCATCCCCTGGCTGCGCGTAGAGAGCGGCGTTTCGCCGCATATCCGCTTCGGCCGGCAGGAGAATCTGCACATCAACGACAGAACGCATACCTGCAGCCTCTTCACCCTCATGCCCTATCAGCAAATCCGCAGGCGGCACCGTGTCACGTTCCTGCGGCGCGGCGCATACAACCTGGGCAGCGCCTCGCTGACGGTAGGCGATCTGCTGGGGCTTTGCGAAGCTCACCGCGAGCAGGAGATGGATGTGCCTGTGCTGGTCTATCCGCGCCTGCTTGACGAACGCGCCATGCCCCAGATGCTGACCCGGCTGCTGAGTGAAACCGTCTCCCGCCGACAGCTGCTCAGCGATCCCTTCCTCTTCCGCGGTATCCGCCCCTATCAGGCGGGCGATCCCGTGCGCGATATCCACTGGCCCGCCACCGCGCGCACCGGCGAGGCGCAGCTGCGCCTGCATGATCCCAGCGCACAGTGCCGCCTGCTGGTGGTGCTTAACATGGAACGCACGGATGCCCAGTGGGGCGAGCGGCTGATGGACTACGAGCAGGACGAGATCGAATATGAGATTTCCATGGCAGCCACGCTGTGCATGCAGGCGCTCGATCAGGGACTGTGCGCAGGCTTTGCCGCCAATATGCCCATCGGCGAGAGCACGCAGAGCGCATTTGTCGCCCCGCAGGGCGGCGCCTGTGCGCGCGAAGCGCTGCTTTGCGCGCTGGCGCAGCTGCGCCTTGTGCGCACGCTCAGCTTCCCCACGTTCCTCACCCGGCTCAGCAAACATCGCGATCTGGACATGATCATCCTCTCCTGCTACGACAGCGAGGATATCCAGAACGCTCTTGCCGAGCTGCGTAAAAACGGCAACCAGGCCCGGCTCTATCTGGTGAAGGAGGGATCCCGATGAAAATCATCCGCCTTCTTCGCCGCTGCCATCTGCCTGCGCTGCTTCTGCTCAGCGCGGGCGCTCTTGCGGTGCAGGTGTTGTCCCCGTTTGCGCCGGAGGCTGCCGCGCGCCTTGCGCTCTTCCCGCCGCTGTGCATGCTGCTGCTCATGCTCTGCGCCGCTGTGCCGGGACGTTTGCGCCTGATCGCGCTTGGCGCATGCTTTGCCGCCCTCTGCGGCGCCGGTTTCTGGCTACTTCCCCATATGGCTGCCCTGTACGCCATGCCGCTGTGCTGCGCGCTCATGCTCTTTGCTGCGCTCTCCCATGTGGATCGCAGTCCGGCGGAAGCTGCGCCGGTTTTCTATGTCGCCAGCGTCGTCATGCAGATCATCACGCTGTTTACCCTGCACCACTCGGCCCGGGCCATATACGATGTGCTGTCGCTGCCGCTGCAAGGGATGTTCCTGTTATGGCTGCTGCTGCTCCTGCTTGCCTTTAACCGCATCAGCCTGAACAACGCCACCCTTTCCCGCTATCGCCTCAGCGCAGGCATGGCGCGCGCGGGCACGGCGCTCACTGTCTGCATGTTCTCTCTTGCGCTGCTGCTGTGCGCCATGCCCGCCGTGGTACAGGGCATCAGGTGGATTTTCCGCACGCTGCGCAACGTGAGCGTGTATCTTCTGCTTCTGCTGATCAATCTTTTCGCCGACGAAAGCGTGGGCGGCTTCACGGAGCCCGGCGTACCGATGAGACCCCAAAGCATGCTGCCCGCTCCGGAGGATCCTTCGCTGCTGGCCGTCATCCTTGAGCGGATCGCGTCGCTGGTTTCCATGGCAGTGCTGATTGTCGGTGCAGTCTTCTTTGTGCGATTGCTGGTGCGAACACTGGCACGGCTCATGCGACGGCTGATCGATCGCCTGCAGCGCTATGCAGCTGCCGTCACCGAGGATTACGAGGATGAGATCACCGACACGCGCGGCGAGGATGGCGAACGCTCCTTCCATCCGCTGCGCCGCCGCGTAAGGCAAGCAGCGCAGTATCCCGCCACGCCCGTCGGACGCATCCGCCGCCGCTATGCCCAACTGCTTGCGCGCCATCCCGCATGGCCGGTCAGCTCCACCGCCCGCGAAAATCTCTCACCCAACGCCGCATCCCTCTATGAGCGCGCCCGCTACAGCGATCACGAAATCACCGACGAGGACGCGCAGCGCTTTGAGCGCGACGCCTGATCCCTTTTCCGGAAAGGAGTTTTTCCATGTACACGCCGTTTTACCGCAGCATCGAGGTCGAGGGCTGGCTGCGCCGCCAGCTTGAGATTCAGGCTTCCGGCCTTTCCGGTCATCTGCACGAGGTCTGGCCCGATGTGCGCGACAGCGCATGGATCGGCGGCGCATGCGAGGGCTGGGAGCGCGTCCCCTACTGGCTGGATGGTTTCATCCCGCTGGCGCATCTGCTGGACAGTCCTTCGCTCATCTCTACGGCAAGGCGCTATGTCCATGCCATCATTGACCGCCAGCAGGAGGATGGCTGGATCTGCCCCTGCAGCCGGGAAGCGCGCGTCGGCTACGACGCATGGGCCGTTCTGCTCATTGGCAAGGTGCTCGCCCTGCACTGTGAATTTGAGGAGGATCCCGCGGTGGAAACCGCGCTGCGCCGCGCGATGAGAAACCTGCACGATCTGCTCGCCGCAGGCGATATCCGCCTGTTCGACTGGGGCAAATTCCGATGGTACGAAGGCTTTGTGCCGCTGATTCACCTCTATGCCCGCTCGCCCGAGCCGTGGATGCTGGATCTGGCGTGCATGCTGCGCGAGCAGGGCGCGGATTATCCCGCCTTTGCCGGCCTGTGGACGCGCCCGATGAACAAGTGGACATTTGAAACGCACATTGTGAACCTGTGCATGATGCTCAAGTACGAGGCTGTATGCGCCGAGCTGCTCGGCGAGCCTGTCACCGGCAAAGCTGAAGAGCTGCTTGCCGTGCTGGAGCGCTGCAACGGCACAGCCGTGGGCACAATCTCCGGCGATGAATGCCTCTCCGGCCTTGGCAACAACCAGGGCACGGAGCTGTGCGCCGTCGTGGAGCTGATGTATGCCTACGAATGGCTCTACGCCGTTACGGGCGAAAGCAAATGGGCAGACAGGCTGGAAAAGGCCGCCTTCAACGCTCTGCCTGCCACATTTACCGATGATATGTGGGCTCATCAGTACGATCAGCAGGTGAACCAGATCGCCTGCCAGGCCTTCCCCGGCAAGTCGTTCTTCCGCACCAACAACAGCGAAGCGCATCTGTTCGGCCTGGAGCCGCACTACGGCTGCTGCACGGCGAATTTCAGCCAGGGCTGGCCGAAGCTCGCGCTCAGCGCGCTGCAGCGCACGGAGCGGGGCGTGGTCATCGCGCATCTGCTGCCCGTCAGCATCCGAACGCACATCGGCGGCAGCGCTGTGCGCGTGCGCGTTCAAACCGATTATCCCTTCCGCATGCAGGCATTCATCACCATAGAAGCGGACGCGCCCGCCGAATTTGATCTGTCCATCCGCATCCCTGCGTGGGCCAAAGCTGTGCAGCTGGACGGAAAGCCTGTGCGCCCCATAAAAGGGCATCTCCGCCTTACGCGCCGCTGGCAGGCCAAAACCTGCCTGTCGCTCACCTTCAGCGCCGCACCGCGCATGGCCATGCGCCCGGGCAATCTGCGCGCCGTGGAATACGGCCCGCTTGTATTCGCCTTGCCCATCGCTGCCGAGTACCGCATGAAGGAATATACGGCCGACGGCGTGGAGCGCCGCTTCCCTTACTGCGATTACGAGCTGCTGCCGCGCTCTGCCTGGAACTATGGCTTTGCCGCCGGATCATTCACCATCCGGGAGCAGAGCATAGACGCGGTCCCCTTCTCTTCCCAGCATCCGCCGCTGCTGATCGAAGCGGAGATGGCGCAGGTGCGATGGGATTATGCTGAGGGCTACGACAGCGTCGCCGCCGCGCGTCCTGCAGGCCGCAGGGCCATATCCGCGCCCGAGCGCAAAGCGCTGATCCCCTACGGCTGCGCGAAGCTGCGCATGACAGAGATGCCGCCGATTCGAAAATAGCACAAGAAAAGACCGGACTTTCGTCCGGTCTTTGTTTGTGTATGAAATTATGCAGCCTTCCTGGTCATCTTCTCGATCACCAGCAGCGTGCCGGTCATCAGCAGGGCGCCCAGCGCCAGGCAGACGAACACGTTCTGAATAAAGCCGGCCAGAATATACGCCACAAAGCTCACCGCCGCAACGGTCATCGCGTAGGGCAGCTGAGTGTACACGTGCACCAGATGGTCGCACTGCGCGCCGGTGGAGGCCATGATCGTCGTATCGGAGATCGGAGAGATGTGATCGCCGCACACAGCGCCGGCCAGGCAGGCGGAGATTGCGATGATCAGGATCTCGCTGCCCACGGGGAAGACGTCCACCACGATCGGGATGAGGATGGAGAACGTGCCCCAGGAAGTGCCGGTCGCAAAGGCGAGGAACACAGCAATGGCAAAGATGATCGCCGGCAGCAGCTTGGCCAGCGTGCTTGCAGAGCCCGCCAGCGCGCCCGCTACAAACTCCGGCGCGCCCAGAGAGGACTTGGTGATGCCGCCGATGGACCAGGCCAGCGTAAGAATCAGGATCGCCGGCACCATCGCCTTGAAGCCCTCGGACAGGCTCTCCGTGAACTCACGATAGGTGAGCACCTTGCGCGCCATGTAGTAGATGAAGGTGAACACCAGCGCAAAGAAGGAGCCGAGCATCAGGCCGGTAGAGGCGTCGGAACCCGCGAAGGAATCCACAAAGCCCGTGCCGGAGAAGAAGCCGCCGGTATACATCAGGCAGACGACACAGAAGACGATCAGCGCGATCACCGGAACGACAAGATCCGCAATCGTACCGCGCGGTGAAACCTGCTCCTCCTGCACATCGGCATACGGACGAGCAGGCGTGGTATACAGATCGTCGTGATACTGCGCGTTGTCCTCATGAAGCTTCATCGGGCCGTAGTCAATATTGCGCAGGCTGATGATTACGATCATCAGCAGCGTCAGCAGGGCGTAGTAGTTATACGGGATCGCCTGCATGAACAGCGTCAAGCCGTTGGTGCCCTCCACCATGCCGGAAACCGCAGCCGCCCAGGAACTGATCGGCGCGATGATGCACACAGGCGCCGCCGTCGCATCGATGATGTACGCCAGCTTCGCGCGGGAGATCTTGTGATTATCGGTCACCGGGCGCATGACGGAGCCGACGGTGAGGCAATTGAAATAGTCGTCCACAAAGATCAGCACGCCCAGGAAGAACGTCATGATCTGCGCATGCTCGCGGCTCTTGATTTGCTCCCTCGCCCAGGCGCCGTACGCACGGGAGCCGCCCGCCTTGTTGATCAGCGCAACCATCGTACCCAGGAACACCAGGAAAATCAGAATACCGACATTCCAGCTGTCGCCCAGCTTCTCCAGAATCATGCTGAAGGTGATCTCCACCGCCTGCATGGGCTTAAAGAGGCTGCCCGCAGCCAGGATACCGCCGGCAAACACGCCCGCAAACAGGGACAGATACACTTCCTTGGTGATCAGCGCCAGGCCGATGGCCAGCACCGGCGGCAGCAGCGACCACACCGTGCCGAACACGCCGGTCTCCAGACCCGCGGTGCTCGTTGTGGCGACGAACAGCAGCGCAACCGCAGCGACCGCATACGCGATCAGCGCGATATACTGCCATTTCTTCATCTTCATTTTCTTTTCCTCCATCCATATGATATGCCCCTTCTCTGGGGCAAAACAGACCATCGCCCATTATAGGCCTTTGCTCAACGGGATGCAACGAAAAAACAACAATTCGTAATTTAACGGTGCTTTTTCACACAAAACGAAAACGCTTTGGAATATTTCTAAGGTCTGATGAATTTTCATGTACATAAAAACAACCGGCAGATTGCTCTGCCGGCTGTATGCGCTTTTCAATTATCTGAGATGCTGGGTATCGTCGCTGTCCAGCGCAGCAAGGATCTTGGCGCGTTTCTCGCTCATGTCCGTGCTGCGGATGGCATTGCGCAGCGGGAGCACCGCACGCGGGGAAACGGACAGCTCGTCCACGCCAATGGCGAGGAAGGTCTCCGTCATCTCCAGATCCGCGCCCAGCTCGCCGCAGATGCCGACCCAGATACCGTTCTTGTGCGCGTTCTCCACGACCATCTTGATCAGACGGAGCACCGCCGGATGATGCGGATCGTAGAAGCGGCCAAGATCGTTGTTCTGGCGGTCGCAGGCGAGGGTATACTGAGTCAGATCGTTGGTGCCGCAGGAGAAGAAGTCAACCTCCTTGGCCAGGCGATCGCTCATCACGGCGGCAGCCGGGGTCTCGATCATGATGCCGATCTCGACATGATCGCTGTAGGGGATGCCCTCCTCGCGCAGCTCAGCCTTGACGCTCTCGATGAGCTTCTTCGTCTCGCGAACCTCCCACACGCTGGTGACCATCGGGAACATGATGCCCAGCTTGCCGTAAGCAGACGCACGGTAGAGCGCGCGCAGCTGCGTGCGGAAGAAGTCCAGGCGGCTGAGGCTGATGCGCAGGGCGCGCATGCCCATGGCCGGGTTCTCCTCCTTAGGCAGCTCGAAGTAATCGATCTGCTTATCCGCACCGATGTCGCAGGTACGGATGATGACCTCGCGGCCGTCCATATCGCTGAGCACGGCCTTGTACGCCTCAAACTGCTCATCCTCGGTCGGATAGGTCTTGGAATTCAGGTACAGGAATTCGCTGCGGAACAGGCCGATACCGTCGCCGTCGTTGGAGAGCACGGCGTGCACATCTTCCGGAGAGCCGATGTTGCAGTACACACGGATTTTCTTGCCGTCGATGGTCTCGTTCTCCTGGCCCTTGAGGGTTTCGAGCATCTTCTGGAACGCCAGCTGTTCCTCGCGCTTGGCGATCATGCGCTCGCGGGTCTCGTCGTCCGGATCGATGACCACAGCGCCCGTGCCACCGTCCACGATCACCGGACGGCCTTCGTATTCCATCTTCAGGCTGTCGCCCATGCCCACGATCGCCGGGATACCCATCGTGCGGGCGAGGATGGCGGTATGGGAAGAGCCGGAGCCGTAGGAGGTGACAAAGCCAAGGATCTTGCTCTTGTCCAGCTGGATGGTCTCCGACGGCGCGAGGTCGTCCGCAGCCAGCAGAACCGGCACATCGGAGGCGATGCCGCCCTGCACTACGCCGCACAGGATAGCGATGATGCGGCTGGATACATCCTTCACGTCCGCAGCACGCGCCTGCATGTAGCTGTCGTCCATGGTCGCAAACATCTCTGCGAACTGATCGCTCGTACGGGATACGGCGATTTCGGCGTTCAGCTTTTCTTCCTTGATAATGCCCTCGATGGACTCCTCATAGTCCATATCCTCGGCCATCATCTGGTGCGTTTCAAAGAGGAACGCCGCGTCGTCGCCGGCTTCTTCGCGGGCCTTTTCGGCCAGCTCGCCCAGCTGCTCGATGGCGGTCGCCTGCGCGTCCTTGAAGCGCTGCCACTCGGCGTCGGTATCCTCAACGGTATAAAACTTGATATCCGCGGTGGCGCGGCGATAGAAATACAGGGGGCCCATGCCGATGCCGGTGGATACGCCCTTACCCTGAATGGTAATCATATGAATTTCTCCTTCTGCATAAACGCCCGGCTGCATGCTCATGACACAGCCGGGCGCATCCGATTCAGAATTACAGGTTGCTGGTGAAGAACGCTTCCAGCGCCGGGCCGGCCACAGCCTCGTCCTCGCCCTCGACGCGGACGGTAACGGTCTCGCCGCACTTGACGCCCAGCTTCATCAGGGCCATCAGCTTGAGCACGTTCACGGGATTGCCGTCCTTATCGACGGTGATGGTGCTCTTATACTTCTTGCCTTCCTTGCTCAGCAGGCCGGCCGGACGGGCATGGATGCCAACGGGATCCTTGATGGTATAGCTAAACTCGTACATGGGTGTTTCCTCCTATGATTTGAATCTGCATTTGCATACACTAGTATGGCTTGATGTGCGTATCCTTACACAAGGGAGAGCGCATCCTCGTCGGCGACGAGCACGAAGTTCGGATGCATCTGCAGGATGGAAGCCGGAACCTGCGGGGTCACCGGGCCGAAGAAGGCCTTCTTGATGATTTCGGCCTTGTCCTTGCCGGAAACGATCATGAGCACCTTGCGGGCGTTCATGATGGTGCCGGTGCCCATGGTGTAAGCCTGACGCGGCACCTCATCCTTGGAATTGAAGAAACGCTTGTTGGCCTCGATGGTCTCGTCGGTCAGATCGACGCAGTGGGTGCCCAGATCGAACGCGTCGGCCGGCTCATTGAAGCCGATGTGGCCGTCGTGGCCGATGCCCAGCAGCTGCAGATCCACGCCGCCCAGGGAAGCGATCACAGCGTCATACGCGGCGCACTCAGCCTCGGCGTCCTGATTGTTGCCGTTGGGCAGATTGATCTTGTCTGCCGGAATGTTCACGTGGTCAAACAGGTTCCTGTGCATGAAGGACCAGTAGCTCTCCTGATGCTCACGCGGCAGGTTACGGTATTCGTCCAGATTCACGGTCTTCACTTCGGCAAAATCCAGGTCGCCGGCGTTGTACCAGGCCACCAGGTTCTTATAGGTGCCCACCGGGGTGCCGCCGGTCGCAAGGCCGAGCACGCAATCCGGCTTATGGATCACCTGCGCGGCGATGATGGAAGCCGCCTTTCGGGACATATCTTCATAATTCTTCGTACGGATGATTCTCATTTCAAGTCTCTTCCCTTCTTATGATTGATCAATCCTGTATTCCCACGTATCAAATGACATGGTATGATTCATCATATAGTATAACGCTTTTGTGACAAATAAGTCAATATCATTTGCCCGCTTTCATATATTCCTGCAAAGCAGCGAGCGCTGATTTTCGGATTGAACAGCCGCCCCATCAACATTGACCGCCCAATTCCTGTGCGCTATAATATCTGTATCCACACACATCCGGAGGTATCTATGGCCTCAAGCCCGCTTGCCAAAAAGCTGATGCGCGATATGCGCCGCAGCGCGATGCAGTTCGTCGCGCTGATTCTGCTATGTATGCTCGGCGTATTCCTGTTTGCCGGTATCGATTCCTTTGCGCTGATCACACGCAAAACCAACGATGCATTCTTTGCCGGCAACAACCTGGCGCATTTCTTTATCACGCTGCCCGAAGCCGACCGCAGCGCCCTACAGCGCCTGCGCGCCATCGACGGCGTAACCCGGGTACAGGCCCGCTTCTCCATCGATATGGATGCAGACCTGCCCGGCGATCCGCGGCTGAACGTGACCGCCTTCGACGGTCCCATGGACATCAACACGCCGTGGATTCTTGCCGGGCAGGCGCTCGACCCGGCCGACAGGCGCGGCTGCCTGCTGCAGGAGGCCTTCGCCGATGCGCGCGGCCTTTCCGTAGGCGACAGCGTCACCGTCACCTTCCAGGGCGCGCCGTATACCCTTGCCATCCGCGGCATCGTGAACAGTCCGGAATACATCAGCCTCTCCGACGGCATGGCCATTGATTCCACGCAGTACGGATATATGCTCGTAAACGCCAGGGCATTCGAGATCGCTCCGCTTACGCAGATCACCGTTCTTGTGCAAAGCGACGCAGACGAAGCGCACGTGCGCGCTGCCATTGAGGAAGCACTGCCCGGCGCCTTCATCGTCGACCGCAGGATTCACAAGAGCACCTCCGTCGTGGAAAACAATGCGCAGATGTTTCGCGATCTGTCCGTGCTCTTCCCGCTGGCGGCGTACGCTGTCGCCGCGCTGATCGTGATGACAACGCTCAGCCGCATGGTCGATCACGAGCGTCAGCAGATCGGCACGCTTCGCGCACTGGGTTATTCCAACGCGCGCATCCGCACGCACTACCTGTGCTATGCCATCGTGCCCTCGCTCATCGGCTCGCTGCTGGGCCTGTTTGCTGGCTTTTACGGCCTGCCCGCCGCATTCTGGGATATCCTCTTCGGGCAAAACGAATACCCTTTCCTCATTCATCCGCCAATCTCTGCGCAGTCCTGGGCCATCGCCGCGCTGAACGTATTCGTCTCCGCCGGCATCTGCCTGTATACCTTCCACAAGAGCACCCGTGAATGCACCGCCGCACTGCTGCGCCCCAAGCCGCCCAAGGACGGCGCACACATCTTTCTGGAGCGCATTGCGCCCCTGTGGAAGCGCATGAGCTTTAACAGCAAGATGATCTCACGCAACCTGCTGCGCAGCAAGCTGCGCACGGTTATGTCGCTTGCAGGCCTTCTGTGCTGCAATGCGCTGCTGATCGCCTCCATGGGCCTGCAGGACTCCGTGCAGGCGACGATCAACGGCCATTACGGTGGGGCGCTCTCTTACGACGTATGCGCATCGCTCACTGCCGCCGCGGGCGACGCCGACGCCTACGAACGGCATCTGGAAGCCGGACGCATCGAATGTGCGATGGAGACCTCTGTTTCCCTGCGCGCAGGCGATGTGCAGCGCACCACGCAGCTCACCGTCCTGCGGGATGATCAGACGCTGATCCATCTGGGCGCAGGCGGCAGCTTTGTGCCGCTGAGCAGCGCAGGCGCCATCCTCACCGAGAAGCTCTCTGCCGTGCTGGGCGTATCCGTAGGCGATACTATCGTCTGCCGTCTGCCCACGAGCGATGATACATTCTCTCTGCCCGTCGTGCAGATCGCCGTGAACAACCTAAGTCAGGGCATGTATCTCACCCGCAGTGCATGGGACAGTCTGCGCAAGGGCAGCTTCACGCCCACAAGCATTTATCTGCTCGATCCCGCGCCCAGAACGCTGGAGAAGCTGGACAGCATGGACGAGGTAGAGGATATCGATTTGGTCACCGACCTGCGTGAGGAAGCGTTCATTTATCTCAACTCCGTCTCGATGGTCTTTTCCATTCTCACGGTCATCGCCCTGGCACTGGCGTTTGTCATCTGCTACAACATGGGCCTGATCAACTTTGCCGAGCGCACCCGAGAATATGCCACGCTGAAGGTTCTGGGCTACCATCAGAAGGAGATCCGCAGCCTGATTCTCAGCGAGAATCTGCTGATCACCGTCATCGCCATTGCGGTTTCCATCCTGCCGGGCATCGGGTTTACCGGCATGATTCTCTCTCTGGTGGAATCCGAATCCATGCGCTATATGAGCATCGTGACGCCAAGAAGCATGATCCTCGCCAGCGTGATCACGTTCACATTCTCCGCGTTCATCCAGCTGCTGCTCGCCCGCAAGGTGAAGGGCATCGTGATGGTCGAAGCGCTCAAGTCCGTGGAATGATGATGAGCATTCGGGATATTTAGTTCATTAAGGAATCTTAAAACCGCCGCGAAGCGAAGAAGGGAGTATGTGGGATGAAATCCCTCAGGCAGGTTTGGGCGGCAGCCCAACGTAACCCATGCGCGAAGCGCCAGATACGCAAGAATCGAACAGGAGCCGAAGGCGACGCTTTTGATTCTGACAC
>JAFQIF010000128.1 GCA_017397695.1 Clostridia bacterium | reverse complement strand
GCCCGGGATGCTCTCCAGCTTATCCAGCGTGCCGCCGGTATGACCAAGCCCCCGGCCGGAAATCTTGGCAACCTTTGCACCGCATGCCGCCGCAAGCGGAACCAGCACAAGCGTCGTCGTATCGCCCACGCCGCCGGTGGAATGCTTATCCACACATATGCCGCCCACTGTGGACAAATCGACCACGGAACCGGAGTGCATCATCTCCATGGTCAGGCAGGCGGTTTCCTCCGCCGTCATCCCACGCCAGCAGATCGCCATCAACAGCGCAGCAAGCTGATAATCCGGCACGCTGCCATCCGCCGCACCGCGCGCGAAATATCGGATCTCTTCCGGAGAAAGGGCCTTTCCTTCCTTCTTCTTGAGAATCATATCGACCATATTCATGCTCGTCCCTCCCAGTCATGAATTCATAACCATCCATGTTCATCATAGCACATCACGCCGCAAAAAGATAGTATGAAGCGGAGCAGAGCGAAAAATGACAAAGGATTTCACGTATATCCATCAACAAGGTTTATCCCAGCAAAAACGCCTTGCTGATTCTATAAAACGCTTCCTGATTCGTCATCATCGCAGGGTGTCCGCCGGAAGCAAACAAATGGATTCTTCCATGCCCTATCTTCTGTATGATCTCTTCATAAACGCATTCGAGGTAGTTGTCAGACACAGCGGACATGAATTCATCTTCTCTGCTGCCGGTCAACAGAATATCAGCCTTCAGTGAATGCAAAGGCCGATGAAAGAAACAGCCTATTTCTTTCTCATGGCGCAAAAGCGCAGATGTGTCATGATCAACTATCTGTTCCCAATCAGAACCGTGCATATAGGCGTAAAACATCCTTGCTTGCTGATCTGATTTGGCCCTTTCTCTATCCGTCAGCAAATTCTCCGTAAATACCCGATTGGGTTTTTCTCCCTCAAAACTATCAGCAATTACTTTTCCAACAAGTTCCGGCGCTTCCAAAGCCACATTCAGGGCAACCATCGCCCCACCGCTGCTTCCTATTACATTGACATCCGTATACCCTTTTTCCTTGATCAATGCGATAACCTGCCTTGCTTCATAAAACCACAAATCTGCGGGAAATTCGCTTAACCTGTCCGATTTTCCATGGCCCAAAAAGTCCAACAGCATAACATTGAAATCCCGCTTATACCGATCTGCAATCTGTGCATACATATTCGATGAAGCAGTATTGCCATGAAGAAACAACAGCGGCCTGCCAGTACCGGATTCATGATAATACAGGCGTTTATGCTCAAAAACAAAATAGCTCATAGCATTCCCCCATTACTGAATCTGTTTATCTTCATATTATCATGCAAACACGCCTGATACAAGAACAGGCACAGCGTATCCTTCCGCTGCGCCTGTTCTTGCATCTTTTTGATTATCTTACGCTTTCAGCGCTTCTTCCAGCGCCGCTTTCCACGCCGCCAGCTTCTTTGCGTAGGCCATGGTATACGCCGGGCTGGTACTGGGCATACGGATTACCCGCCTGTTTCCGGCATGGCCGGATTTCATGAACAGGCTGTGCGCCGTGCCGCCGTTGCACAGCACGGTGTGGATATCCGGGCAAGCCTCATACAGCGCCGCAAAGTCGTTGTACCGGATATCCTTCATATTGGAATCCAGACTGCCCTCACGCTCGCACACGCCAGCCACATCCCAAAGCGCCAGATGATTTGCACGGATCAATTCCTTTTTGGCCTCATAATCCGCCGTCGGTTCCATGCCGAAAACCCCAAACAGGATCGGCCAGAATGCGTTGCGCGGGTGCGCATAATACTGGCTATCCGCCAATGATTTTACGCTGGGCATGGAGCCCACGATCATCACGTTTGCATCCGGTGCGTACACCGGCTCAAAGCTTCTGCAGATCATACGCGCTCAATGTCAAAGCCCGCCGCACGGCCCATGCGGTTCATGACCGCAAGACCGATGCCCGTCGCCTCGACCGCCTCGCACAGCGCCACGGTTTCCCCGCGCTCATCCAATTCGCGCAGCGCGCCGAAGAGCCTGGCCGCCGCCTCATTCGGACGCTTCACGCTGCCCAGAGAAATGCGCACGCGCTCGCCGAAGTCATGCTCGTCAAAGCCGAGGATCGCCGGGCGCTCGCCCGCCGCCTGCGCCGCGTCATAGCGCGCGCAGATCGCCGCAATCACTGCATCCGCCGCGCCGTCGAAGATCACCGTCTTCGCCTTGGGCGCATAGTGCTTATACTTCATGCCCGGAGAGCGCACGATATCACCCTCGGCCAGCGGGCTCATGACATGCTCATCCACACGGACATCGCCCAGCACATGCTCCACCATCTCCGGCGTGATGCCGCCCGGACGAAGGATCACCGGAATTTCGCCCGTCGCATCGATCACGCTGGATTCCACGCCGACCTCGCTCGCGCCGCCATCCAGGATCATCGGGATGCGTCCGTCCATATCCTCAAAGACATGCTGCGCGGTCGTCGGGCTGGGCTTGCCGCTGCGGTTCGCGCTCGGCGCGGCGATGGGCCTGCCGCTTTCCGCAATCAGTGCGCGTGCCGCCTCGCTGGCAGGCAGGCGGATACCCACGGTATCAAGACCCGCGCTCACGCAGCTGGGGATCATGTCGCTCTTGGGCAGGATCAGCGTCATCGGCCCCGGCCAGAAGGCTTCCATGAGTTTCTTTGCGTTTTCCGGAATCTCGCGCACCAGCGGCGGAATTTCGGAAAGGCTGGACACGTGCACAATCAGCGGGTTATCGCCCGGCCTGCCCTTTGCCGCGAATATCTTCTTCACAGCCTGTTCATCCAGCGCGTTTGCACCCAGGCCGTACACCGTCTCCGTCGGCATGCCGACCAGCTCACCATCACGGATCAGCTGCGCAGCCTCGGCAATCGCCTCCGGAGAAACGGGTTTTACTTGCGTTTTCATATCAATTCCTCTTTCAGGTGATGTTCATCTTCCTGAGCTGTTCCTGCTGATCATCCGTGATCAGCTCGTCGATGATCTCGTCCATGTCGCCGTCGACAAAGGCGTCGATCGAATAGATTGTCTTTCCGATCCTGTGATCAGAAACCCGTCCTTCATTAAAGTTATACGTGCGGATGCGCTCGCTGCGGTCGCCCGTGCCCACCTGCGCGCGGCGTTCGCCTGCATAGGCTGCATCCGCCTCGCTTTGCAGCTTCTCATACAGGCGCGAGCGCAGAACACGCATGGCCTTCTCCTTGTTCTTGAGCTGGCTTTTCTCATCCTGACAGGTTACGACTGTACCCGTCGGCAAATGCGTGATACGCACGGCGCTGTCTGTTTTATTGATATACTGCCCGCCGTGGCCGGACGCGCGATACACGTCGATACGCAGATCATTGGAATCGATCTTCACGTCGATCTCCTCCGCCTCGGGCAGCACAGCCACCGTCGCCGTGGAGGTCTGGCGCTTGCCGTTGCTCTCGGTAACGGGAATGCGCTGCACGCGATGCACGCCGCTCTCGTATTTGAGCCTGGAAAACGCGCCCTCGCCGCTGATGGTGAAGATCGCTTCTTTCACGCCGCCCAGCTCGGTCATGTTCGCATCCATCATTTCCACCCGCCAGCCGCGCCGCTCCGCATAGCGCGTATACATACGCATCAGCAGCGTGCCAAAGAGCGCCGCTTCCTCACCGCCCGCGCCGCCGCGGATTTCCATGACCACGTTTTTTGCATCATTGGGGTTTTTGGGCAGAAGCAGCAGCTGAATCTCGCGCTCACAGGCGGGAACATCCGCCTCCAGCCGGGCAAGTTCCTCCTTGGCCATGTCCGCCATATCGGGATCGGCGAGCATGTCTTTTGCCTCCGCGCGTTCATCGAGCAGCTGCGCATAGCGGGCAACCGCCCTATCCAGCGGCTCAAGCTGGCTGTGCTCGCGCATCAGCGCGCGCCATCGTTCCTGATCGGATACGACGTCCGGCTCGGAGAGCAGCGCACCCAACTCCTCAAAGCGGGGATGCACCCAGTCGAGCTTGTCAAGCATAGCTTAAATCTCCTTTATCGCGCCCACGACGCGCCAGTTATCACCATAATCCTTGAGCGCAAACGGCTCGCCGATATGCTCGCACAGCAAGGCGGACACAGCGTCCTTCTGCTGCCAGCCGATCTCAAAGAGCAGGCAGCCGCCCGGCTTCAAATACCCCCCTGCCTCCCGGCTGATGCGCCGATAAAAATCCAGCCCATCCTCGCCGCCAAAGAGCGCCAGTTCCGGCTCCATGTGCACCTCAGGCATGAGCTGCGCCATCTCTTCGCTGTTAATATACGGCGGATTGGAAACGATCATGTCGAACGTTTCCCCCGCAAGCGCAGCAAAGCAGTCGCTTTTCACAAAGCGTACGTCTGCGCCGTTTTTTTCTGCATTGCTCCTGGCAATCGCCAGCGCCGTTTCGCTCACATCCACAGCCGTGACGCAGCAGTCCTGCGCAAGCCTTGCGATTGACACCGCCAGCGCGCCGGAGCCCGTGCCGATATCCAGCACGCGCGCGCCGGGAGCAAGCCGCCGCAGCGCCTCCTCGCAGAGGATCTCCGTATCGGGTCTCGGGCAGAGCACGCCGGGCTCCACATGGAAGGAAAGCCCCATAAAGCCTGTCTCGCCCAGGATATACTGCATCGGCTCGCGCGTCTCACGCCGGGCGATCATCGCCTCATATGCAGCAATCTTCTCCCCTGGCATGCCCTTCCAGCTGTTCATGCGCAGCATCAGCGCATCCTCGCCCAGCACATGCGCGAGCATCACCGCCGCGTCATAGTCGCCGTTTGGCACGCCCGCCTGCTCAAGCCGTGCGGACGCCCATTTCAGCGTTTCCCGGATCGTCACTGCGCAGCGCCGTCCTTTTCTTCGGTTTCCTTGCTTTCCTCTTCGCCCTCGACGTAGAGGAACACGTTCTCATCCAGCGCATCGGCATAATGATCCGCGCCGGCCTTCGCTGCCTTCATGGACGCGATCGCAACCTCGAGCATGGCGTCGTCCGGCTCGCGGGTGGTCAGATGCTGGAGCATCAGACCCGGCCAGCGCAGTGCGCGCACGATGATATGATCACCGGCATGGGCAAGGCCTTTGAGCACCTCATAGGAGACGCCCGTAACCACCGGCAGGATCAGCAGGCTGCGGCCAAAGCGCGCAAGGAAGCCCAGCTTCTCGATGCCAAAGAGGAGATAGATCAGCTCATCGGCGACGGAGCCGATCAGGATGGAGATGATCATCACCAGGAAGAGGAACGCCGTGCCGCAGCGCGGATGCAGGCGGGAGAACTTGCGCGCGTTCTCGGGCGTGAGTTCCTCGCCGGCCTCGTTGCAGTAGACGGTCTTATGCTCCGCGCCGTGATACATGAACGTGCGCTTGATTTCCGGCATCAGCGCAACCGCCCAGATATAGGCCACCAGAATCGCGATACGCGTAACGCCCGCCATGAGGTTGATCAGGATTCGGCTATCGGTAAACTTGCCAATGAGCGTCGCCGCGCCGCTGGGCAGGAAGACGAACAGGAACAGGCTCAGCACCACGGCCAGCACCATCGCCACCGCCATGACAACCTTATCGATATTCGCGCCCAGCTTTTCGGCGAGCCACTTTTCAAACTTGGTCGGCTCCTCCTCCAGGATACCCAGCATCTGCGTGCTTTTATCGAGGGTCTGCATGCCCATCTTGAGCATGACGACCATATTCACGCAGCCGCGGATGATCGGCCAGCCCATCCATTTATGCTTCTTGGCCGCCGGCTGCTTATGCTCGCAGGTGACGAGAATCCTGCCGTCCGGCTTACGCACGGCAATAGCCATGGACTCGTTCGCCGGGCTCTGCATCATCACGCCTTCCATGACGGCCTGGCCGCCGATATCCTGATACTTGGGGGTATTATTCTTGCTCATATGAAGTACCTTCTTTCTTTATTATACGTGAGGGGGAGGAAACGTTGGGCTATCGCCCAAACCCATCTGGGGATTTCTTCTCCTCGCTCGACACTCGTCGGTCAGGGCAGCTCTGACAACCCACAGGGTTGTCATTCACTCCTGCCCCAGTTCGGCAAAGCCGAACCCCCAGACCCCATTTCCGCTTCGCGGAGAATGAATGATGGAATCGCTGCTTTAAGCAGCCGCGAAGCGAAAATGGGGTCAAGGGGCGAAGTCCCTTGGCGTGTCTGGGCGGCAGCCCAGCTTCCCCTCATGCTCGCGTTAATTATCGAGTTCCTTTTCTTCTCGGGCTTGCTTGGACAGCATATAGCGCATCAGCAGCGTAAGCGCCGCAAAGCACAGCGCCCCCGCGCACAGGCCCGCCGCCAGCGCCGCGGCAATATTGCCCCGCAGCGCCGCCAGCAGCACGCAAACGCACACGCCCGCGCCCAGCGAATACAGCGCATTGCCGCGCATGCTCGGCCGGCTGTTTTCATCCCAGACGCCATGGCGCGCATTGACAATGACCATCGCTAAGCTGGAGATGATCACCACGGCAAGCTCGCCCGCCATCTGCGCAAGCGCCGCGCCGAGGAACAGCTGAACCAGAATCGCCGCACACAGCAGCCCATACATCAGCCACAAGCCAAAATGCTCCGCGCGGTACATTTCCATCATCTCGCGCTCATCGAGCACGGGTTTCTTACGTCCCAGCATGGCCGCCATCCTCCTCCCAGAACAGATCGTTGAGCGTCTTGCCCAGTGCACGGCAGATGGCCACGCACAGCGCAAGCGAAGGATTGAACCTTCCCGCCTCGATCATGCCGATGGTCTGCCGGGTCACGCCCACGCGCTGCGCCAGATCCTCCTGGCTCAGATCGCAGCCCACGCGCGCGGCCTTCATCCGCAGATTTTTCACCTCAAGCTGCCCTCCTCTTCTTTACCTGAAGATATTATAGAGTGTATGCGGCATTTTGTCAACTATATTGTACAAAACGTAAAATAAGAAAGAGCTGCGGGATTTCCGCAGCTCTGCAAATGATTATTCGATCCAGCCGGCCTTTTGGAAATTATCAAAGACCGCCTTCACATCCTCGAGCGCCACCTCGTAGGAAACGTCGTATTCCTCAGTCAGCAGCTTCGCCATCTCCTCCGGGGAGTTAACCTCCTCGATGTGATCCCAAATGAACGCGCCGGTTTCGGTGGCCATGATCATGCCATTGAACCTATGGGACGTTTCTCCATGGGGCATAAGCACGTAATTATCCATGATCTTACGGGAAACAAACTGTTCCTTCTTTTTCATTTCTTTTCCTCCGGCATTTGTCCATTCTCTTCCCATTCCCGAACCATGCGCCGCATATCGGAAAGCTGCTTCTCCGTCATCCTGCAATGGAACGGCGAAGCCTGATCAAAGCTGCCCGTTTCGCCGTAATTCGACGCCGGACACACCAGGCACACCTCGCGCTTATCGCAATGCGAGCACTTCGGCGACATCAGAATCCTATCGGTAATTCCCTTCAGGTCTTCCCAGGCCTGCTTGAAACCCGTTTCAAACGGAAGCACATACGGTTCCGGCAGCAGGGCGCATGGCGTCATTTTGCCCTGCCAGGTGATCCAGCACGACGTATTACACGCGCCACAGGTGAAACCGTACAGATCACCGCCGGGTCTGTCCTTGGAGGCTTCATACTTCTTCAAATGCTCGATGATATTGCGCTTGAATCCCTCTTCCGAGGACAGCAGACGGTTGCGTTCAAACGTATATTCGACCACTTCTTCTGGCGAAAAGCGAACCTGGTTTTCACGATCCACCTTGCGGGCGGGCGGGAACGAATAGAATCCCGTCTCATGGAATACGCCGAGATTTCTGCCGATTGCGCAGCAATGACGCATATCGCCGATATTCAGCGGCGTAAACATGGTCTTGATCTCATAGCGGATACGATGCTGCATGAGCAGCTCAATCGCATGCTTCACGCGTTCAAACATGCCCTTTGCACCGCAAAGGCGCTCATAGGTCTCCTCGTTTGCGCCATAGAGCGAAATGCTGACGCACTTGGGCGGATACTGCCTGAGCCATTCTACGGTTTCCTCATCGATCATCGTAGCATTCGTATTGATCGTGATCATGAAACCCATTTCATACAGCTTGATGTAGAGCTCCTTAAAGCCCGGATACAGGAACACCTCGCCGCCGGTAAGCAGCAGAAACAGCGTCCCTGCATCGCGAAGCTGCCGGGCCAGCGCAAGCCATTCTTCTGCGGATTTGAGGCCGCCCATGCGCTCCACCTGCGCCGCACTCGCGCGGACGTAGCACATTTTGCAGTCCAGATTGCAGATAGGGAGCAATTCGAAATTCACAGTCAGAGGCCGCCTGCGCATTTGGGCCTGCTTCATCAAAACCTTTTCGAATGAAGTAGTCAGTGCCATTTATCTCATCCTTAATCAAAAATAACCAGCCAGTTACGGCTGGTTAATTCATGCAATCTAGATCGAATTAAGACGGAATCAGCGTGCCCTCATACTGCGGCTGATGATTCTTAAGATCAGAATTAGTACCAATGAAGAAGGTAGTCAGCTTCTCAATCCAAGCGACAGACCATGTATTGGTAGTCGTATTCTCACGCCACACGCCAATATCCTCGCTCGTGTCATCCCACACAAAGTCACAGATAGAAGAGGCAGAATTGAACAGATACCTATTAGATGCAGCGTATTCTTCATCGCCAGCACCCGTTCTGTCAACAGTAGATGCATAATCCCAATAGGTAATGTTCTCCCCGTTCGCATTCTGACCATACACGCCATCCATAACAGTCGCGTTGCCATTATGATCCAGCTTATGGCCGTCATTGGAACAAATGAGCATATCCTCATACATTTCCTTCGGGCTCCAAGACATCGTGCCACAGCCAGTCAGAGCATAGCTCGTCTCAGCCACGAACTCCTCTGCAAAGAAGACCGGCTTCACATACGCTTTCTTCATTACAAGTCCCCCTATTATATCAACATTTGTCGATCTCTTGTTTACTCCGCACGAGCGGGGCTGCCACAGCAGCCTGCTTGGCCTCATTGTAACCGTGTTGCCTCAGGTACTCAGCCAATTCCTCGTCCGGCAGGGCGGCAATCGCCTCATTCGCCAGCGGGCCGATATGGCCTAGCATGCAGAACACAGGCGCTTCAAATAATCCCCTTATGTTCTGCCACCCTTTCTTTTGACATTATAGAACAGGCGACGTTCCATATACGTCCTATATCGCGTTCTTTTCGCGTTCTTTTTTAAAAAATATTCACCGATATTATACTCAACGTGATCTTTCGTATGTCAATCTGCTGAGCGTCTGTTCTGCCCAGGAATAGTCAGAAAGATACGCGCCGCGGAAGCGTTTGCTGTCGGCGATATGGCCGCTCAAATGGCGATACAGGTCGCAATCTACCATCTCCGTGCGGATTCTGCGGTAGCCGCGGGACGTGCTTTCGATCAGATCCTCGAGCCCGTATTCCGCCAGCGTTTCACGCAGATAGAAGCTCGCCTTGCGGCAGCGGCTGCGCGTATTGTCATTGACGGGCTCATCCTCCCACAGGCAGCTGATGATCTCGCTGGAAGAGACAAACTTTCCTTCCCGATCCACCAGAAGCGCCATCAATTCCTTGGATTTTTCATGCTGAAAGGCGACCGGCCTGCCGTCAATGAGCACATTGAAATAGCCAAACGTCTGAATGACCACGCGCTTATCGGATCGCGGATCCTCCTGCGCGCAATGGCCCACTGGTTCGTCCTTGGCTTCTACGGTCACGGCGTAGAGCCAGATCGATCCATCCGCGTGGCGGACGGAGGAAACCTTCTCCCTGACCGCAATCACTTCGCCGTTCTTTTTCTCCACACGGAAAACCAGCTGCTTCTCATGCGGATATTCATACAATTCATCGATCGCGCAGAGGTAATCCGCCCTATCTTCCGGGATCACCATTTCGCTGATGCGGTTATGAAACCGCAGCTCAATATCCCGCTTCGAATATCCGGTCAGCCGCGACATCGTATCGTTGATGATCGTATCGCCGCACTGGCAGGGCATGCTGTCGTTCTCTCTTCGCGCATTGAGGCAGCAGCTGTGAATGGCCACAGGAATACTCTGCAGCACATGATACAGCTTCTTCTCGTCCGAAAGAGTATCGTTCATAACCATTCTCCTCTGTTCAATCAAGAATCCTACTGTCACAGAACCGAGCGGACGGTTACGAAACCTCTACCCCCCCCCGATAAATTATAACACTTATATTTAAACACATATAACGTTCAATTTACGTTCTCATTTCGTTTTATTATCGTATCCATTTATGGCAAAACTGTGTCATCCCCACATTTTCTAAACATAGCATCACGTATTCATCCGTTAGTTTTCTCCGGTACGGTTTT
>JAFQIF010000127.1 GCA_017397695.1 Clostridia bacterium | reverse complement strand
GGTTCGGGTTTTCCGAATCGAGGCCGGAGTGAATGACAGCCCAGTGGGCTGTCAGAGCTGCCCTGACCGACGAGCGTCGAGCGAGGAGATAGAAATCCCTCAGGCAGGTTTGGGCGGCAGCCCAACGTAACCCGTGCGCGAAGCGCCAATTACGATTCTGACTATATGGGGTTACGATGGGGCTTCTGTCCCATACCCCGGCAAGGGACTTTGCCCCTTTCCCCTATGTTCGCTTCGCGCCGGTTTTAAGAGGTTTATTATGTACGTGAAGTCGCTCAGTCTCAAAAATTTCAGAAATTACGAGCAGGCGACGATCATGCCTGACGCCGGTGTGACCATATTTGTCGGCCCGAATGCGCAGGGCAAGACCAATATCCTTGAGGCGCTGCACCTGTGCTGCCTGGGCCGCAGCCACAGAACCTCGCGCGATGAGGAGCTCATCCGCTGGGGCGCGCCAAGCGCCCGTGTGGGGATCCAGACCGCCCAGAAAGACGGCACGCACGAGGTCACCATCCTGCTGGATAAAAACCAGAAAAAGAAAAAGACCGTCCGGATCGGCGCGCGCCAGGCGGACCGCATCGGCGAGCTGATGGGCCATATCTGTGGCGTGCTCTTCTCGCCTGAGGATCTCTCCATCGTCAAGGACGGTCCGGCGGAACGCCGTCGCTTTCTGGATATGCAGCTTTCGCAGCTGCGCCCGCAGTATTTTTACAGCCTGCAGCGCGCTGTGCGCACGCTCAACCAGCGCAATACGCTGCTCAAGGAGATTGCAAAGAATC
This sequence comes from Clostridia bacterium, assembly GCA_017397695.1. The sequence continues at coordinate 2,406 of JAFQIF010000127.1, read as the reverse complement.
CGTCTCTGCTGCCCACGCTGGATATGTGGGACGAACAGCTTTCCCGGGTTGGTGCGGAAATCGCGCGCAATCGCCGTGAGGCCATCGCTTTTTTGAGCGAGGAAGCCAGAATGGCGCATGCCTCCCTGACTGGCGGTCGTGAAGAGCTGCGCCTGTGGTATATCTCGCAGACCGTGGACAGCGCGGATATGGAGGATCAGCTTCTTGGCCGCCTGCGCGCTGCACGCGCAGAGGATCTTCGGCGCATGACCACCACCGTCGGCGTGCATCGCGATGATATGGGCGTGACCATCAACGGCAAAGAGGCGCGCATGTTCGCTTCGCAGGGGCAGCAGCGCAGCGCAGTGCTCTCTCTTAAGCTGGCGCAGCTGGAGATGGCCGCCAAGGAAACCGGAGAAGCGCCGATCCTGATGCTCGACGATGTAATGAGCGAGCTGGATCCGAATAGACGCCGCCAGCTCATCGAACGCATTGATCGCGTGCAGACGTTTGTCACCTGCACGGATCTGTCCGATCTGGCGGGCGCCAGGCAAGGCTTAGTCTATCATGTGGAAAACGGCGTACTGAATGCATGATCAGGCTTTCTCTTTTGGGGAAAAGCCGATTTTCGTTGCAATAGCTGAAAAAATCAGACTTATACAGCTGTTTTCCACATTCGTCCACAAATTATCCACAGTTATCCACAAAAGTGTGGAAAAGCTTGTGGAAAAGATGCGGACAAGTCGGGGATAACCCCAAAAGACAGAAAATATTTTGGAAGAATGAAAACGCCAAAAAGTTGATCATAAAAGGATTTTTGGCGAAGAAACACAAGCAAAAAACGAGAAGCACCTTTGGAAAGCTCCAAAAGTGGAAAACTCGGTCCGTTCCAAAATACACAGCATCAAACAGGGAGAAATGCCCATGTTAAAAAGGGGCATTCGGCTCTTGCGGATATCATTTCTGAAAGGAACCAACCATGGATCGCAATAAAAGGCGCGTGACGTATGTGACCGGAGCAAACAGCACGCTCAGCGGATACGGCATGAAGGAAGGAAAAAAGAAAAAGAAAAAGAAGAAGGAGCTGCCCCAGCAGATCCGCACGCTGCTGGCTGCTGCCGCGCTGGTGGTCATCATCCTGCTGGCGGTGAGCTATGCGTTTTCCAGCACAGGGCGGGAAAGCGTGGGCAAGGTGACGCGCATCGGTGCGACGCTTTCCCAGAATGTGACGCCCTTCGGCGACAGCGTCATCTTTTACGATGGCACGACGCTGCACTGTATGGCAGCCGAAGGCGGCAACAAATGGAGTTATCAGATCGGCACGAATGCAGACTATGATGCGACGCAGGAGCGCATCGTCGCCTGGTCGGGCAATGATCTGTATATCCTCAACAGCCGCGGCCGCCTGATCTACAACAACAAGATGTCCGATGCGATTCAGTTTGCCAGCGCGGGCAGCGAATATGTGGCTGTGTTCGTTGGCGAAGCAGACAATGGCGTCATCTCGGTGATCAACGAGGCTGGACAGATCGTGGACAATGTGACCGTTAGCAACCAGACGCTGCTGGATATCGGATTCTTCAAGACGATCACCTCTTCGAGCGCGCAGGAACAGGAGCTGATGTGGGTACTGGGCCTGGATACGACAGGCACGGTCATCTCTACCGAACTGCAGACCTTCCAGCCAGGTAAGCTCTCCACGGGCAAGAGCTCGTTGGGCGAGCACATCGCCTACAAGGTATACTCGGTCAATGGCTCGCTGGAGATCGTGACTACCCGTCAGATTATGCATTACAACTATCGCGTTCTGGAGCAGAGCAATCCGACGCTTATCTACGGCTACACCGTGGATGAGATCAAGCAGAACAACGGAATTACCTATCAGCTGCTCGTGCCTGCGCAGGAAAGCCGCGAGGGCGTACGCATCAACAATGTGCGTCTGATGTACGGCAATGTGGACCGTGTGCTGCATCTGCCCAGTGAATGTTTGGCGGCTGCGCTGGGTACGCATTCCGTGTATGGATTCGGGCCGAACGCGGTGTATGTGTGCAGATTTGGCGAGACGAATTTTTCTGCGCATGCGCTGCCCATCAACGTGACGAGCGTGCTGGGTATGATCTCGGATAACCGTGCGGTGGTATCCTCGGGTTCGGAAATTTATGTGGTGGAGCTGCCGAGGTAAGGGATAATTCGGGATATTTAGTTCACTAAGCAGCTTGAAACCGCCGCGAAGCGAAGAAGGGTCAAGGGATGAAATCCCTTGTCAGGGGCTTGGGGATGAAATCCCCAACGTAACCCAATCGAAGAAAAACAAGAATCGGAGAGGGACCGAAGCCTGCCGCGCCCAGTGGGCGAAACAGGCAGGCGGAGCGTCGGAAATCGCAAGGAGCGGCAGTATGCCGCGACTATGCGAGTTTCCCGGGCGCC
>JAFQIF010000126.1 GCA_017397695.1 Clostridia bacterium | reverse complement strand
GTCTCCAGGCACAGGCCGGCATACTTGCCATAGTGCACGCCGCCCTTGCCGCCGGGGATATCGGCCTGGCAAGCAGAATAGAACTGCACGCCCGGCTGATCGGTGATGACCTCCATCGTGCGGCCGCTCGCCGGATCGACCATGAACGCAGCGGTGCCAAAGGCGTCGCCCTTGCGCAGGACGAAGTTGTGGTCATAGCCGCCGGCAAACTTCATCTGCGGATTGTTCTCAGTCTCATCCAGGCCCAGGCCCAGCAGCAGGCCGCCGCGAAGATCGAACGGCGTGCCGGCAACGGCCATGTAATCGCCGGTCGGCATCAGGCCGCCGTCAATGACAGGGGTGACCGCATCCGCATCGATATGCAGCACCTGATCAGCAATCGTGCCGTGATCGTGGCCCGCGAGGTTAAAATAGGTGTGGTTGGTCAGGTTGCAGTGGGTCGTCTTGTCGGTGGTCGCCTCATAGCGGATGCCGAGGTGGTTGTCCTCGCTCCAGGAGTAGGTAACGGTCACGTCCAGCGTGCCCGGATAGTTCTCTTCGCCGTCGGGGCTGACGTAGTGGATCTTGAGCGCATCCTCAAACATATTCTCCACCGGGGTCACTTCCCACATCTTCTTGCTGAAACCAACGTTGCCGCCGTGCAGGTGGTTCTTGCCGTTGTTCAGCGCCAGCTGATACTCCACACCCTCGAGCGTGAAGCGTCCGGCCGTGATGCGGTTGCCATAGCGGCCGACAGTGTCGCCCATGCAGCCGTGATCGGCGAGATAAGCTTCAAGGTTATCAAAGCCCAGCGCAACGTCGGCAAGATTGCCGTCCTTGTCCGGAACGATGATGCTGGTGACGATTCCGCCATAGTCGATCAGGCTGACGGAAGCGCCGGAGCTGTTGGTCATGGTGTACTGGGTCACGGCCTGTCCATCAGGCAGCTGGCCAAAGGGTTTGGTCGTAATCATGGTCATATACTCCTTTATCGGATGTCGTTTTGCGTTTCCTGTTACTTACTATTCTACGCCTTGACAGCCGCTTGTCAAGCTCTTTTCGCCCCTTTTCCGCGTCCGGCAAGGCGCGAGACAAACCACAGGCTCGCAAGCAAAACACCCGCCCAGCAGGCAGCGCCCTGCGGCGACTGAATCGGCATCGTCCAGGGAATCACGCTCTTTCGCGCCATCGCAGGCGCCGCCCCCTGCCCCGACAGCGCAAAAAGCACGAGATTGCTCATGAGCAGATAATACAGCGAAGCGCTGCCAAAGTGCCCTAAAACGCCGCACAGCGCGTCTGCAATCCGCCCGATGCCGTTGCCTGCCAAGGCGCATACTGCGCGGCTGAGGAGCACCACAGCACCCACAGGAGCCGCCGGAAGCAGGATCCATCCCCACGTCGGCGGGAAGCGTCCCGGAAAACCGAAAAAGTGCCAGTAGGCCACGCCGCCAAGCGATGCAATCACAGAAACGATCAGCAGTTCCCGTTTCGCGCGTCTGTCGCCCTGTGCATATACCATACCTGCGAGGAAATACGGCATGTACTGCACAACTGGGAAATAAGAGAAATCCCGCCCGCCGATCAGCAGCGCAAGCCTGGTCGGTACGCTGCCATAAGGCACGAACAGACAGCAACACACGCATGCTGCGCTCACCAGCAGGCACGCAAGCGGCTTGCGGCTCAGCCAGTCAAAGACGGCATAGCCCACGATCAGCAAAAGCCCGTAGAGCGCAAAGGCAATCAGAAACTCCGACCAGCCGGGAATATCCGTCAACTGCATCACGCGGCGCACCGTGCCCACCGCAAACGCCTTTCTCTCGCGCAGGACGCGATACCCCACGCCCGATAAGCAAAACACCGCATACGCGCGCAGCGCCGTGCGGATCATGCCCGGCAAAGCCTGCAAATATGGCTTTTTGAGATAGGCCAGCACCGCCGTCGCGCCGAAATAAAACACAAACGTCGGGAAAACCGTCAGGTTGATCACGTTGATCAGATCGCCGACCAGCGGAAAAATCTGGCTGTCACCAAAGAACTGCATCACGTGGCCGTAAACCATCATGAGCACCAGCAGTCCCCTGCCGACGTCAATGGATCTGTCTCTCATAGAATTCCTCGCGGCCAGTGACCGCCTCCACTTTCGAACAGCTTTATCATGATAAGCTGCTCTGTTCTCGCAGTACGATTCCTCATACAGATTTCACAAGATCAAAAGAACCGTTCAGTCCTGAGGTCCGTGCGGTTCTTTGTATAATAGCAGTATTCGAGCGCCCTCTGCGCAAAGAATACGGCTTTAGGACGCCAATGCCTCTCTTCCCTGCCAAGCATGGCAGCGGAGCGCCTTAAGCGCGTGCGCTGCTCTTTGAGGCAAGCGCGAAGCGTAGTGGGTGCGGGCACAGCCCGCTAGCCTTTGACGCCGGCCTGCACGGAGATACCCTGCAGGAAGTACTTCTGTGCACATAGATACAGCACAAACGGCGGCATCATGGACACAAAGCAGGACGCAATCAGATGCGCCTGGTGTCCGTCATACTGGCCCATCAGCAGACGCAGACCGGCGGTCAGCGTCTGGTTGTTGACGTCGGTCATAACAATACGCGGCCAGAGGAAATCGTTCCATGCGCCATTGAAAGCAAACAAAGCAACGACCATCATCACAGGCTTGATGGACGGCAGAATGATCTGCATGTAGACCTGAAAACTTCCGGCGCCATCAATCTTCGCCGCCTCGTCCAGCTCTTTGGGAATACCCTTCATGAAATTGCGGATCAGAAAGATATTGAAGACGCCGGAGAGCATTGGCCAAATCAGCGCATTGAGCGTGTTGACCCAGCCCAGCGCGTTGGCAATGCGGAACTGAGGCAGGATGGCCACAACATTGGGAAACATGCTGGCATACAGAATTGTCCAGAAGATCTTGTCCCCGCCCTTGAAATCAAGGCGTTCATACCCGTATGCCGCCAAAGAGGTGACAAACACCGCACATACCGTCACCGTGACAGATACGACAAACGAGTTGCAGAACATAATGCCGATGTTCGCATCGGTGTTGAGTGTGCCGCCGACGTCAAAGAGCTCCGTGTAATTCGTAAGCGTCCATTCCTTCGGGATCAGCCGGCTCAGATAATCCAACGGCCCCGTCACACCGTTGTAAGCGATCTTGAATTCCCGCTCAAACCGGAAAGAATTCGTGATCAGCCAGATAATCGGCTCAAACCAGCACACACCCAGAACAGCCAGAAAGATCAGTGCAATCAGCTGGCTTTTTCTTTTTTCCGCCATGGCCAATCCTCCCGCACCCCGGTTTCTCAAATAAACAGAAGAAGGGCAGGCAGCACCATCGGAAGCTGCCTGCCCAGCATAAATGATTTAGCCCTTGACGCCCGCCTGCACGGAGATGCCCTGCAGGAAGTACTTCTGTGCGCACAGGTACAGCACAAACGGCGGCACCATGGACACGAGACAGGACGCGATCATGTGCGCCCAGCGCTGCTCGTACTGACCCATCAGCAGGCGCAGACCAGCGGTCAGCGTCTGGTTGTTGACGTCGGTCATGACGATGCGCGGCCAGAGGTAGTCGTTCCACGCGCCGTTGAAGGCGAACAGACCGACAACGATCATGACCGGCATGATGGACGGCAGGATGATCTTGGTGTAAACCTGGAAGCTGGAAGCGCCGTCGATGGTCGCGGCTTCGTCCAGCGCCTTCGGAATGCTCTTCATGAAGTTACGGATCAGGAAGATATTGAAGACGCCGGCCAGCATCGGCCAGATCAGCGCGTTCAGGTTGTTGACCCAGCCCAGCGCATTGGCGATACGGAACTGCGGGAGGATCGCCACGACGTTCGGGAACATGCTCATGTACATGAGGGTCCAGAAGATCTTGTCGCCGCCCTTGAAGTCCAGGCGCTCATACGCGTAAGCAGACAGGGAGGTGATGAACACCGTGCACACCGTCACCGTGATGGAGACGACGAAGGAGTTGTAGAACATCAGACCGATGTTCGCGTTCGTATTGACGTTCGCGCCGCCAAAGAAGAGCTCCGTATAGTTGGAGGTCGTCCAGGCCTTCGGAATCAGGCGGGTCAGATAATCCATCGGACCGGTGATGTTCGCGAAGGACGTGATGAAGTCAGCGTCAAACTTGAAGGAGTTGGTGATCAGCCAGACGATCGGCTCAAACCAGCAGATGCCCAGAATGATCAGGAACAGGAACGCGATCAGCTTGCCTCTTTTATTCTCTGCCATAATCGGTCCCTCCTTAATCCTGCTGATTCTTGACCATCATGCGCATCTGGATGAAGGAAACCACCATGATGCACAGGCCAAGGATAACCGCCATCGCAGAGGACATACCGGCCACCTGCTTCTTGACGGAGTTCTCGTAGATGTACTGCAGCAGCACGGAGTTGGCTTCCGCATTGGAGAAGCCGACCAAGATATCCGGCTGGCCGTAGATGTTGAACTGCGCAACCACCGAGGTGACCAGCGTGTACATGAGCGGATAGGTCATGTTCGGCAGGGTTACGTTGAAGAACTTCTGGATGGTGCCGGCGCCGTCAACAGATGCAGCCTCGTACTGATCCTGCGGCACGGATGCCAGCGCG
>JAFQIF010000125.1 GCA_017397695.1 Clostridia bacterium | reverse complement strand
CCCTATTACCGCTTCGCGGTGGTTTTAAGATCGTTTAGATGTTCAGGCCGGTAGCCTCGTCACAGCCGAGCATGATATTCATGGACTGCACAGCTGCGCCGGATGCGCCCTTGCCCAGGTTATCAAAGCGGGCGCAGACCATCATGCGCTCGTCGTTGCCGGTCACGTAGATCTCAAGGCCATCCCAGCCGGCGCAGCCGTTGGAGGCGAGGAAACCGCCTACGTCCGCCTGTGCGGACAGCGGCATGACCCTGATCATCTTCTGACCGGCGTATGCGTCGGCGTAGCATTCATGCAGCTGCGCAAGGGTAGAAACACCCTTAAGCTGATTAGCCATCAGCGGCACGGAAACCAGCATGCCTGCGTAGTAATCCGCGACGATCGGGGTGAACAGCGGCGCGTTGTCCAGATCGCAGACCTTCTGCATCTCCGGCAGATGCTTGTGCATGTGCGTCAGGCCGTAGATGCGCGGAGAATCGAGCGCGGCGTCACGGTTTTCGTCGCCGTACTGCGCGATCATCTTCTTGCCGCCGCCGCTGTAGCCGGTCAGAGAGAAGCAAGTGAGGGGCGTATCCTTGGGAAGCACGCCGGAAGCAGTCAGAGGATGCACCAAAGAAACGAAGCCTGTCGCGTGGCAGCCGGGGTTGGCGATGCGCTTGCCCGTGGCAATAGCCTGGCGATGTGCACCGGAGAGCTCCGGGAAGCCGTAAGCCCAGTCGGGATTTACGCGGTGCGCGGTCGATGCGTCAATGATGCGCACATTCTCGCTTTCGATAAAGGAAACGGCTTCTTTTGCTGCGGCGTCTGGCAGGCACAAGAAGGTGATATCGGATGCGTTAATCAGACGCTTGCGCTCGTCCGCGTCCTTACGCAGCGCAGGATCGATTGTGAGAATTTCGATGTCGTCGCGCTCGGAAAAGCGCTCAAAGATGCGAAGGCCCGTCGTGCCTTCCTGTCCGTCAATATAAATCTTGGGCTTCATAGAGTATTCACTCCTTAGAAGAAAATGATGTTCAAGCAGTATTCGAGCGCCCAGTGAGCGAAGAATACGGATTTAGCATAAGTAAATATGTCTCCTTGCCAAGTCGGGCATCGGAGCGCCTTTTACGCGTGCGATGCCATTAGGGCCTGACGCGACCAGTGGACGAAACAGGCAGGCGGAGCGTCGGAAACCGCAAGGAGCGCTTGCGCGACTATGCGGGCTTCTCGTAAAGGCGAAGCTCACATGGCCGAAGGCACAGCCTTTTCGAACATGGTGCCGATACCCTTGTCGGTGAAGATCTCCAGCAGAATCGGATGCGGAATTGTGCCGTTGATGATGTGCACGCGCTTGACGCCCTTTTCAATCGCATCCACACAGGCCGTGACCTTGGGAATCATGCCGCCGGAGATTGTGCCGTCGGCGATCAGATTCATGGCCTGCTCTGTGGAGAGCACGGCAAACAGGGATGCGGGATCGTCGGGATCGCTGCGCACGCCGTCGATGTCTGTCAGGAAGATCAGCTTCTCCGCCTTGAGTGCGGTTGCCACGGCGGCAGCGGCGGTGTCGGCATTGATGTTGTAGCTCTGGCCGGATTCATCCGTGCCCACGGAGGAGATCACCGGAATGTACTCGTCCTCGCACAGCCTGTTCAGCAGCTTCGTATTGATGGATACGATGTCGCCTACGTGGCCCAGATCCACGCCGTCTGCCAGCGGCGGCTTTTTCTTGACCTTGATCAGTTCGGCGTCCTTGCCGCAAAGACCGATTGCCTTGCCGCCCAGGCGGCCGATGTCCGAAGCGATGTTTTTGTTGAGCTTGCCGGCGAGCACCATCTGTACGATCTCCATCGTCGCGTCGTCGGTGATCCGCAGGCCGTTGTGGAACGTGCTCTCCACGCCCACACGCTTCAGCATCGTGTTGATCTCCGGGCCGCCGCCGTGAACGAGGATCGGGTTGATGCCTACGTATTTAAGCAGTGTTACATCCTCAAGGATCTTGTGCGTCAGCTCTTCGTTCTTCATCGCGTTGCCGCCGTACTTGATCACGATCGTCTTGCCCCACAGGCGCTGGATGTAGGGCAGCGCCTCAATGAGAATATTCGCTTTATTGATGAATCCCATGTCGATTGTTTCATTCGTCGTATGATTGGCCATGGAATTTTCCCTCTTTTCTTTGATTCGTTTTCTGGAAAATGAGTATGTGCTCCCGATTATACCATAAATATGCATTCTTATGCAATATAATTCAGATAAATATGCATAAATATTCGATCAGTATGCCGGCGTGATTCCCTTGGGAATCGGGCAGGCATAGGGCGTTGCCGCTGTGCGTGCGGCGAATTCCTCCTTCGCCGCAGCAAGCAGCGCGCTGTCCGCCATGAGCATGGCACCTGCGGTGCCGATGGCCTTGCCCGCAAAGAGCATGGCCTTGTGCGCGATGGAGCTCTTGCCGATGGCGACAACCTGCCAGGTATGAGCGGGTGTGTCTGCCGCCCAGGCAGCGACGGAGATCTGGCTCGTGGGCGCGCACCAGCTTGCGTCGCCGGAGTCGGTAGATACGGTGATCAGCGGGGAATCGGTTGGCGTGTGCGGCGCGATGAATGCATAGATCGGTTCGCCCTGATGGGAGAGCACCTGCGCACGCTCCTTGATGGAGCACAGGCGGGATATCTTGGTCAGCGTCTTCTCAGGCGATTCGAGCGCATCATGCAGAGACTTTGCCAGTGCGAGCTCATCTTCATCGTACTGCGGTACACCGATGTCGTGCATAGTCTTCACCAGCAGCTCTTCCATCGTGGTATTGGGCAGGATGTTAGAGCAGCCCTTGATGAATTCCATTTCCATCGTTGTACCCGTCATAATGGCTGCGCCGCGCGCGCAGTCGATCACGCGCTGTTTGATGCCCTCCAGATCGCCAAGGCGCGGGGAACGCACCAGATAGACAGCTTCAGCGCCGGCTTGCACCACATTGGGCGATGCGCCGCCGGCATTGGTGATCGCATAATGGATGCGCGTATCCTCCGGCACATGCTCGCGCAGGAACTGCACGCCGACGTTCATCAGCTCCAGCGCGTCCAGTGCACTGCGCCCCAGCTCCGGGCTGCCGGCAGCATGCGCGCTCACGCCCTTGAAGCGGAAGACCATCTTGACATTTGCCAGCGAGCCGCCCGGCCAGATGCCCGTATAGTCCCATGGATGCCAGGTGAGCATCGCGTCGATATCGTCAAAGAAGCCGTCGCGAGCGAGGAATGTTTTGGCGCTGCCGGTTTCCTCGGCGGGCGTGCCGAAATAGACGACCGTGCCGTGCAGCTTTCCCGCTGCGATCAGCTCTTTTACTGCGATGGCTGCGCTCAGCGCGCCGACGCCCAACAGGTTGTGCCCGCATCCATGCCCGGGGGCGCCGGGTATGATGGCTTCCTTCACTGCGCTGCCTGCTTTCTGGCTGAGGCTGCTCAGCGCATCGAACTCGCCCAGATATGCAATCACCGGCTTGCCGCTTCCATACTGCGCGCGGAATGCATTGGGCATGCCGCCGAGACGGTCGGTGAGGGTAAAGCCGTTTTGAACCAGCAGATCGCGGATGACGCCGGCGGAGAAGTCCTCATGGAAATTGACCTCCGGATGATCCCAGATGGCGTCGCTGGCTTGGATATATGCAGCGCTGTGTGCCAATACACTTTGGCATACGGCGTCCTGAAGCTTTTTCATGGCGAATGGCTCCTTTTGCATCAGAGGTGACGTAATGCAGTCAGTATACCGCAAAGATGCATTTCTGTCAATAATTAAGCAAAGAAAGAGCTGCAAAACGGTGTTTGCAGCTCTTGAAACATTCGGTTTTAATATTAATGGATCGATTGGGTTTCGTCTGGCAGGCTGAAGGCGAGGATCAGGAGTACGGGGGCGAGGCAGTACATGGGCAGCATGTAGCGCGCCAGCGTACACGGACCGAACAGGTAGGAGATCCAGATGACCATAACGCCGCTGACAGAAGGCAGATAGCGAGCCTTTTTTCTTGCGATGAGCATGGAGCAGGAAAAGAGGATTACCCACAGCGGCGTGGCCGTGCAAAAGAGCACGGTGACGACCGGATATTTTTGGTACTCGTTGAAGCGGCAGAATTTATTGACCAGCGATTTTACCTTCGGCAGCGGGTCAAAGCTCTCGACGCCGTACTCGGAGAAGTCGTATTCATCGGTCTGCAGATAGCCCTTCAGCAAGCCGGAAGTATCGCGATAGACGGTGGAGTGGGACAGATCGTCCGGATACCAGGAACCCATATTGAGCATCAGGAATGCTTCGGCATAGACGCGCAGGTTCTTCCTGCCCACGCGGGTCCAGAGATCTAAGAAGGCGTCTGCGTCGCTGCTGAGCTTCTGCTGATCGAGGTAGCCCTTAGCGGCGTCAGCCAGATGTGGATGCAGAAGCAGGCCCCAGTCGTCATCGACGTACCAGCTGCGCAGTTCTTCCTTTTCGGCCTCGGTCATATCGCCGACGTTGTAAGCGCGTACAAGCTGCTGGGCAGGAATGCTGTAGGTCTGGAAGGACGGCTGATCAAACGGCTTACAGGCTGCGTAAATACCGGCATTGATGAGCAGCGTGGCGGCGATGCTTACCGCGCACAGCGCTGCTGCGCGCCTGCGCACGCCGTGCGCGCAGAGGATGAGCACCGGCAGCAGCACAAGCGCTGCGACGCCGTTTTTGCGCATATGGAATGTGAAGACGGTCATGAGGATGAACGCAGCGCAGCGGCGCCTGCTGGCAAAGAAGGCTTTGGGGTTCTCGATGGCTTCCCATACGAGCAGGGAAAGCACCAGCAGCGCAGCAGCGAAAGGCGTATCCTTAGCGGCAGACACGGACATGACCGAGAAGACAGGCAGCAGGCCATAGGCGGCGGTCAGCAGCAGGCTGGCCCAGCGGGGCGCATTTCTGCGCTGCACGAATACACAGCTGTATGCCAGTGCGGCGGCGAAGGCGGCCATGCGCACAACCGTGACAGCGAAGATGGCGAGCTCAGGCTGATCAAGCAGGCGGCCCAGAGAGAAACACGCATAGCACAGCACGATATACAGCAGGGGATGACGGTCATCCCACTCGCCGTAGTACCACTGTCTGTATTCGGTGATAAAGTCGTAATTGAGCATGCCGGGATAGAAGGCGATGAGCAGCGGCAGCCAGCAGATAAGCAGGATGAGCATGTAAGCGCCCATGGACCAGCGCAGCGTCTTTGCGTCCGTACAGCGGCTTTGCTGCATGAGCATGACGCGCGCAGCCAGGCCGCCGAAAAGCGGCGTGGCCATAGCCGGAACGGCGAGGCGGCGGATCATGCTGCCCATACCGGGCAGAAGACCCTGGTAAAAGCGCAGCTCTGCACCCAGGCTCAGCGCGCCGCTGAGCAGCAGGCCGAAAACCGCAGCGCAGGTCAGCGTGCGCAGGTTGGCCTTGCGGAAGGCCTGTTCCAACGGGAAATAACACGCCATTAGCAGCAGCGTACCCAGCAGACCACTGCGGAAGACGGCGCTGTCCGGGTTTTCCGGAATCATGTAGGACGCGGCAAGCAGGCCTGACAGCGCCGAAAGCAGCGCCAACGGCGAGGCATATTTGCGGATCAGGTTGATGATCATGTATGATAACTCCTTCCCGGCGAGGAAGGCGGAGAAAGGGCGTTGGGACAGCAGAATCCAAACTCCGCCTGAGGGATTTTATCCCCCAGACTCCGACTTCGCTTCGCGAGGTGAAAAAGATGGATTGCAATATTAATGAAAAGAATGATGGAGAAAACACGTTTCCCCGCCCGCGCATGCGCGGGCGGGGATAAATGTGAAGAAATCAAGGAATATCAGAAAACCTTGCAGGAATTACGGCTTAGTTGGCCGGGGTCTCCTCGGTCTTCTTCTTGCGCGGAGCGCGCTTCTTCGGGGTCTCTTCCTTCGCTTCGGCAGCAGCTTCAGCCTTCGGAGCAGCCTTCTTGCGGGCTACCTTCTTCTCGACCGGAGCCTCTGCGACGGCCTCCTCGGTCTTCTTCTTGCGCGGAGCGGCCTTCTTCTTGGGCGCCTCTACCTTTGCCTCGGTCTTCTCTTCGGTCTTCGGGGCAGCCTTCTTGCGCGGAGCAGCCTTCTTCTTGGGTGCTTCGACGACCGGGGCTTCCTCTGCGACCGGAGCCGCTTCGACGACCGGGGCTTCCTTAGGGTTTTCGGTTACCTCGACCGGCGCTTCCGGGGCGGCCTCAACCTGCGCGATCAGGCGATCGTACATTTCCATGTACTTGTTCGCGGAGGAATACCAGCTGTAGTCGCCGGTCATGCCGCGGACGATGAGCTTGTACCAGACCTCGCGGTTGTTCTTGTAGTAGTGCACAGCGCGGCGGACAGTATGGAGCATGTCGTGCGCGTTGTAATTGAAGAAGGAGAAGCCGTTGCCCTCGTCAGTGAACTTGTTGTAGGACAGAACGGTATCGCGCAGGCCGCCAGTCTCGCGAACGATCGGCACAGTGCCGTAGCGCAGGGAGATCAGCTGAGAAAGGCCGCACGGCTCAAACTGGCTGGGCATGAGGAACATGTCCGCGCCGGCGTAGATGCGGTGCGCCAGCTGGTGGTTCATCGCGAAGCGGGCAGCCAGACGGCCCGGATACTCGCTCTCCGCCCAGGAGAACAGGTTGGTGTACTTCGCCTCGCCCATGCCGAGCACGACCAGCTGGATGCCAGTGTCCATCAGCTCGCGAATGACGCATTCGATCAGGTCCAGACCCTTCTGGTTGGACAGACGGGAGATGATGCCCACGACCGGCGCATTCGGATCGACGTTCAGGCCGAGTTCCTTCTGCAGCTCCTGCTTGCAGTATTCCTTGCCGCCCAGGTGATACGGATCGTAGTTCGCGTAGATCATCGGATCCTTGGACGGATCGTAATCGTCGATATCGATGCCATTGAGAATGCCGGAGAGCTGATCCTTGCGCGCGCGCAGCAGGCCATCCAGGCGCTCACCGTAGAACGCGGTCTGGATTTCATCGGAGTAGCTCGGGGACACGGTGGTCAGCTCGTCGGCGTAGACCAGACCGGCCTTCATGTAGTTCGCGCAGCCGTAGCACTCCAGCTTGTCGCTGGTGAACAGGCTGTCGCCCAGGCCCAGCGTATCCTGCACAGCCTTGATCGGGAACACGCCCTGATACTGCAGGTTGTGGATGGTGTAGGCGGTCTTCATGTTCTGATAGAACGGGAAGTGCGCATACTGGATCTTCAGCAGCGCCGGAACCATGCCGGTCTGCCAGTCATGGCAGTGAATGATGTCGGGCTGGAAGTTCAGGTGCGGCAGAGAATCGATGACCGCACGGCTGAAGAAACCGAAGCGCTCAT
>JAFQIF010000124.1 GCA_017397695.1 Clostridia bacterium | reverse complement strand
CTCATCTTCGAGCATGTGCTGTGCAATAGAGAAGAAGTTGCGCTCGAATTTGCCTTCGGCAAAGTGAAGCGCCATGTCGATCAGATTCCGGATGGTTCTTTCTGGACAGTCCCGGATATCGGAAAGCGTTCGCCTGACGACCGTTTCGATCAGCTGATACTCTACGCTCTCCATGCAATCACCTCTGTGCGTTGATTCTCTTGGGTTTATGATACGGAGCTTTGATGGGCGCTTCAATGGACAGATTTTGAAAAGTGTCCAAAAAGGTAACACTTTTTTGAATCCGTCCCAAATTTGCCCACATCCAAAGTTTTGTCCAATGACGGATGGGAAAATGCTTTTTATAATCGGGGCATGAACATCACTTCATCTTTGGAAAGGAAGAAACACATATGAGCATCAAGGACACCATGCAGAGCATCGCCATCAATCAGGCTCTCAAGTACATCGAGGGCAATCCCGAGGAGAACATCCCGAAGCTGATGGAGCTTGGCGACAAGCTTCTGCCGCAGGGCTGGTATGGCGCGCAGCGCGACGCTATCCGCACCGCCATCGACGAAAAGAACAACTGGTATCAGCTGATCCTCAAGCTCTATGAGCTGGATCCCGGCGTGCGCAAGGCATTCTTCCAGAATTTCCTCTTCAACGCCAGCCTGAAGGGCAGCGCCATCCAGAAGGAGAATGCCGCCAAGTACGGCTGCAACGTACCGTGGGCCATCCTCATGGATCCGACGTCTGCCTGCAACCTGCGCTGCACCGGCTGCTGGGCGGCGGAGTATGGTCATCAGCTGAACCTGACCAATGAGGACATCGACTCCATCATCCGTCAGGGCAAGGAACTGGGCACGCACATGTACATCTACACCGGCGGCGAACCGCTGGTGCGCAAGAAGGATCTG
Organism: Clostridia bacterium; assembly: GCA_017397695.1. Next base: position 1,722 of record JAFQIF010000124.1, on the reverse strand, counting down.
ATCAAGATCTGCGAGATGCATCCGGACTGCACGTTCCTCTCCTTCACCAACGGTACGCTGATCGACGAGGAATTCTGCCAGGAAATGCTGCGCGTCAAGAACTTCGTTCCGGCGATCAGCCTTGAGGGCTTTGAGGATGCAAACGACTCCCGCCGCGGTCAGGGCGTGTATCAGAAGGTACAGAATGCCATGGCGCTGCTCAAGTCTCACAAGCTCCCGTTTGGCGTCTCCACCTGCTACACCAGCCGCAATTACATGGATGTTTCCAGCGACGAATACTTTGACCTCATGGTGAATTCCGGCGCTCTTTTCGTCTGGTTCTTCCACTATATGCCCGTCGGCAACAGCGCCGCTGTGGAGCTCCTGCCCACGCCGGAGCAGAGAACGGTCATGTACAACCGCATCCGCGAGCACCGGAGTACCAAGCCGATCTTCTCCATCGATTTCCAGAACGATGCGGAATATGTCCACGGCTGCATCGCCGGAGGCCGCTGCTATCTGCACATCAATGCCAAGGGCGACGTCGAGCCGTGCGTATTCATCCACTATTCCAATGTGAATATCCATGAGCACACGCTGCTTGAAGCGCTCCAGAGTCCGCTGTTCATGGCCTACCACGACAATCAGCCGTTCAACGACAACATGCTGCGCCCCTGCCCGATGCTGGAAAACCCGGAATGCCTGCGCAGGATGGTCAAGGAGTCCGGTGCGGTGAACACCGACTATCAGGATCCGGAGAGCGTCGATCATCTGTGCGACAAGTGCGCGCGCTATGCCGACTGCTGGACACCGACTGCCGACAAGCTCTGGCAGGCGTCCCATCCTGAATCGAAGGAGTGATTCCATGAGCGCTGTGGTTTTCCCGGACTACCGGATTTTTACCGACGCCGCGTCCGATCTGGGCGTTTCTATGATGGAAGGCCTGCCGCCCGTGACGGTCATTCCCATGGGCGTGAACATCGGCGATGAGGTACATACATTCGGCCCAAATGGTGATCTGAGCGTCTCAAGGTTCTATTCGCTTCAGCGGACAGGTTATTTCGCCAGTACCTCGCAGGCTAATCCCGAAAGCTACAAGGCGGCGTTTGAAAAGGCGCTTTCCAGCGGATACGATGTGCTGTATCTGGGGCTTTCTACGGGTATTTCTGGCACGACAAACTCCGCAAAGATGGCGGCAGAGGAACTGCGTGGGGTCTATCCGGAAAGGAAGATCGTCTGTATCGATACGCTGTGCGCGTCTGTCGGCGAAGGATTTCTTGTCCGGGAGGCCGCACGCAGACAGGCAGGCGGCATGAGCCTTGATGAACTCGCTGCCTGGGTGGAAGAAAACAAGCTCAAGGTCTGCCACTGGTTTACGGTGGATACGTTTGAGCATCTCAAGCACGGCGGGCGCGTCGGCGCGGTATCTGCCGCTGTCGGCGGCGTGCTGAACATCAAGCCGCTGCTGCATGTCACAGAGAAGGGCGTGCTTGAAGTTGCTAAAAAGCCGCGAGGCTCCAAACAGGCTATGCGCGCGCAGCTTGAGCAGATGAAGCATGGATGGACGCCGGATCTGGGCAAACTGGTCGTCATCGGTCATGCAGACAATCCCATCGGTGCGATCAATCTGCGCGATCAGGTGCAGGAACAGTTTCCGGATACCGAGATTCATGTGGCTGATATCGGCGCGGTCATCGGCGCGCACGTCGGGCCCGGCATGCTGGCGCTGATTTACTGGGGAAT
>JAFQIF010000123.1 GCA_017397695.1 Clostridia bacterium | reverse complement strand
CCGATCAGCGGATGACGGCGGATGTGTTCCATCTCCTCCGCATCCAGCTTGTCCGGCTTGTTGAGGATGCGGTCCGCGATGCCGATCTTGCCGATATCGTGCAGCACCGCGCCCTGACGCAGCAGCTGGACCTGCCTGTGGCTGAGCTTCATCTGTCGGGCAATCTGCACAGAGTAGGCCGCAACGCGCTCGGAGTGGCCCTGCGTATACTTATCCTTCGCTTCAATGCTGTTGATGAAGGCCTGAATCAGGCGCGAACGCGCGCTCTCGGAGTCGAGGTACAGCTTCCACGCATAGCGCGCCAGCAGCAGCGGAAAGAGCATGAGGAAGACGATCCACATGTTCACGTCCGAGGAATAACCGAAACTGATGATCAGACCCATCGGCATGGCAGCAATAACGTTGGGCGTAAGGCCGATGAGCATATGCGCCATCTCCGTGGGCGCAATCATGCCGTTCAGACAGAACATGGTCAGCTGCAGAAGGCCGTTGAACACAAACGTCAAAAGGGAGAACAGGGCCGTGGGCAGGATGACCCCCGGGAGCGACAGATCGCCCGGAATCCATCCGGTCAGCGCCCCTATGACCAGATCGGGCAGCAGGATGGACAGCACGATGGTAGAGTCGTTGAAGAGCACCTTCTGAAGGCCGATGCTCAGAATATGGCGCGGCGGCTTTCCCTTAGCGGTCGGCTCAAACGTGAGCAGCGTACTGAGCATATACACGGTCACCGCTGCCTCTGCGCCCTGCACCAGATACATCGCCAATACGCTGATCACGGAAAGATCCAGCATCTCGTCCTCGCGTACGGCAATGGGCATGCAGCGGCAAAGCACGCATACCAGCAGCGGAATCAGGAACATGTGCGGAGCAATGAGCGCCTCTCCCGCAAAAAACGGCAGCAGATAGCGAACACAGCAAACAAGGCCCCAGGGTATACCCACCGCAGAGACCAGCCCAATGTATGCCCTCGCGCGTTTTTTCAAGAGAATCCCTTCTTTGATCCGTCAGGCTTTCAGAGCGCCTGACGATGCATTCGTACATTCAGCAATGGGTTAAGCAGACCACCGGCCGGGAAAGGATTACCTCCAGGTCAGGTAAGCGCCGGCAGACAGAACAAAAGAAGCCAGAGCGATCAGAGCACTGACGATGTTAACCTTCTTCACGAATACAGCCTCCACATCTTAAGGCTATGTCCTCCGCTAACCGGACACGCATTATTCCGCTTCGCTACAATCCGTGTGTGTCTCAAGAAGGCCGATGGTCTGCTTAATCAGCTGTCATGGCCGCATGGCAAAGCCTGCCGATGCAGCGGTTGAGTCCGTCCAGTGTGCTGCGCACTACACTGGACACCGCGTCGTCATGCTGCACAGCAGCGCCGGTCAGCGTAACCGGAACGCCCGCGCAGTCGTCCATAAACTCAATCATCGTAACCACGATGCACGTGTCACAGATATTCACCTGCCGGACCTCCAGCAGGTCAAAATACTGCCGGCCCAGCATGGCATGAACAGCGTTCAGTGTGGCCATGGCCGCAGCGCGCGGGCGCTGGCTGCGCGTATCGCGGCAGCACGCCCTGCCCGTAAACGTCTCATCGTTCCTCATCAGAGAAACGCCGATTTCGACCATACCGTCACGCTGGCCGGTTTCTACGCCCGTGATCATCAGGCGTACATCCTGAGGATACGTCCGGCGCACAGGCGTATGCTGCAGCGGACACGCGTCGCCAAACGGGTTCTCCGGCAGCTGCGCAATGCTGACAATCCTATGATCCACCTCTACGCTGTAGGCTGCAAACAGAGCGGACTGAACGTCGCGCGCAATCTGCTTGGGGCTGCGGACATTGGAGGCCAGCACGTGGATCTCCACAAGCTCCTCCCCATCAAATCGCACGCCGGCGGCAAACACACCCGGCAATGCCGAAAGCAGCTCACGGCAATGCTCCGCATCATATACAAATCTGTTCAGTTCATTCGCCGCCATACCATTTCCGCTCCTCCGCCTCAGTATACTTACAATCTATTATACACGGACTGGGAACAGTTGACTATAGTATTTATTAAATTCTCGTTGTGTTTTTATCTTCCATGAATCATTTCCCCCCGATATCTATTTAAATTATTTCAAATATGTCGCATTATTATTTCAAAAACTTCACTATCAAGCATATCCCTTCTTATTGACAACACTTGTTCAAATTGCTATAATTTACTTGTTTGAAAAGGCGACTTTTCGATCAAGGCAAACCCGGCGAAAGCCGGCGACGCAAAGCTACAGGGCCTACGGGTGCGCGGCATCTATGGCAGCCAGTTGCCGGAAGAACACCTTATTTCATATTCTATCTTCCAGCGACACAGCTATCATATCCGTTTCCCGGAGAGTCACCCAAACCATCCCGGAAGTACCGGGCCACAAAAGGAAGGGGCGATCATCCAATGAAAAAGATCAGGACCACCATCATCATGCTGCTGACCGTCGCGATGCTGCTGATGCCGATGCAGGCGTTTGCAGCTGAGAGCGTAGGCAGCATCCGCGCTTACAACGCGCGCTGCAGCACCAAGAACTTCCTCGATGCCGCCGGAATGCAGATCGTCGAGCTGGCGAATGCACGCATCGAAACCATCATCTGGGAATCTCAGGCAATGGCTGCTCACACCAACGATCCCGACGTCCTCAACGGCATTGCGGTCTCCATGCAGATCCGCACGTGCGCCATCTCCGGTGCTGCTCAGCTTGCCGCTGCGCTCTGCGGCGTCATGACCACCTGTGACTGGGTCGACGTCACGCTGGGCTGTGGAAGCAATTCCATCACGGTTTCCGTTGATCCGCTGCGCGTGGTTCTTGTCTGATTGACCGAGGCTATTCGGCCTGCAGGCTCGATGCATATGCATACTGCCTGCAGGCCTTTTTCTTTCCGGCAATGATGCCGGCATTTCCCTAACCACCCGGCGCGCCGCGCCGCACAGGAGGCCTGGATGTGAAGGACTTTTACATCTCCCGTTCCGGCGATTCGCTGGTTGAGGTTGGTCAAAGCACCAACGTCTTCAAGCTGCTCGTTGAACATGAAAACGTCAACATCATGCTCAACCGCATCGCCGCCAACTCCGTGGTGTGGATCACACCCGGAGATGATCATAAATACCTTGAATTCTATATGCTCCTGTCGGGCTCCATCGCGCTGACCCGAAAGGGCAGTGTGCAGGAACTGCACGCCGGCGATTCCTTTTACTTTGTCGAGCTGGACGAGGATATCTCCATCACCCCGCACGAGGACATCGAGCTTCTGTGCGTGACGTCCAAGCCGGTGTTCGGCGAGTTCATCGATTTCATCAACGACCTCAACGATCTCAACGGTCAGATTGAACGCAAGGATCATTACACCTTCGGTCACTCCCGGCGCGTCATGCGCTTTGCCGAGGCCGTCGGCCGCCACATCAACCTGAACGCGGACGATCTGCATAACCTGCTGCTCGCCGCGCTGTATCACGACGTCGGCAAGTG
>JAFQIF010000122.1 GCA_017397695.1 Clostridia bacterium | reverse complement strand
AGCTGTGTCAGAATCAAAAGCGTCGCCTTCGGCTCCTGTTTGATTCTTGCTTATCTGGCGCTTCGCGCATGGAAACGTTGGGCTGCCGCCCAAACCCGCCTGGGGACATTGTCCCCAGACCCCTTCTTCGCTTCGCGGCGGCTTCAAGATGCTTAGTGAACAAAATATCCCGATTGCGCAATAAAGGCGCTGCAGGATCAAACTTGCAGCGCCCTTACTTATTTTATTCACTTCAATCAGTCGTGGCAATGACAGTCGTGGTCCTCACCGCAGCCATGCTCACCGCACACGTGATCCGCGCCGTGGTGCGCATCGTGATGGCTGCAGTTCGGCGCGTCGCTCGCCTCAAGCGTGCCCGCCAGCAGCGCAGCCACCGCCGCATCCGCATCGCCCTGTACACCGCCGTGGATCTTGATGCCAAAGCCGCGCAGCGCAACCTGCGCGCCGCCGCCAATGCCGCCGCAGATCAGATCGTCCACACCGTTCATCATCAGGAAGCCTGCCAGCAGGCTGTGGCCGCTGCCAGCCGCATCGAGAATCTTCGTGGAAACCACCTTGCCGTCCTCCACCTCATAGAGCTTGAACTGGGCACAATGGCCAAAATGCTGATAAATCTGTCCGTTATCGTAAGTTACTGCAATCTTCATGATGGTATTCCTCCCGTTTCTGGTTCTGCCGCGCCCCAAACAGGCCGCACATCCTTCTCTTCTCTCACACAGCGCAACGTCGCCGCCCGCAATCTCGAGCGTACGCCCCAATACCAGGCACTTTGCCAGCTTCGAACGCGCGCAGGCGTAAATCGCCTGCGCCGTAGCGCGCGCCACATTCATCTGCGCAGCGCACTGCTCCTGTGTCAGCCCCATGAAATCGATCAGGCGAATCGTTTCGTATTCGTCAATCGTCATGATCACCGGTGAATCGCTGTCCTGCGCTTCCTGCGGTGCAAACTGCCGACAAAGCGGCATACCGCAGATGCGCCGCTGTTTGCTGGGTCTGGGCATGTCGCTCCTCCATTTTCTGGCATATGCCATTTATAATCCCATTATACGCCAAATTCCGCTCATGTCAAGTCATTTCCGGCAAATGCCGAAAACTTCACACAGTACAATTCAGGGGCAATCCCATTGCCAAATTCGCCGCAAGCCCCTATAATAAATACAGTTTTGGAATGCATTTCCCAATAGAAAAGGTGGATTGTTTTGAAGAAGCTTTTCGTCTATCTCAAGGGCTATGAACGCGAGTGTTTGCTCGGCCCGCTGTTCAAGCTGCTGGAAGCCTCATTCGAGCTGATCATCCCGCTGCTGGTGGCCAGCATCATCGATGGAGGCATCCTCGCGGGCAGCCGTGCTCACGTAGTCAAGATGGTCGGCGCCATGGCGGTGCTGGGCCTGGTCGGCCTGATCGCCGCAGTCACCGCGCAGTATTTCGCCGCAAAGGCCGCTATCGGCTTTTCCACGCGCCTGCGCCACGCGCTGATGGGGCACATCCAGTCCCTCTCCTACACGGAGCTGGATACGCTGGGTACGTCCACGCTCATCACCCGTATGACCAGCGACGTGAATCAGGTGCAGTCCGGCGTGAACATGACCCTGCGCCTTTTGCTGCGTTCGCCGTTCGTCGTCTTCGGCGCGATGATCATGGCGTTCACAATCGATTTTGACTGCGCGCTGATCTTCGCCATCGTCATTGCCGTGCTCTGCGTGATCGTCTTCTCCATCATGCTTATCACGATCCCGAAGTATCGCGCCGTGCAGGGCCAGCTGGACAGCGTCACCGCCGCCACGCGCGAGAACCTGAACGGCGTACGCGTGCTGCGCGCCTTCTGCAAGGAGGAAGCGCAGACCGCCAGATTCAACAAGCGCAGCCGTATGCTCACGCGCATGCAGCTTGCCGTCGGCCGGATCTCCAACGCCATGAATCCGCTGACCTATATCGCCATCAACGCTGCCGTGATCGCGCTCATTCACAGCGGCGCGATGCGCGTACAGATGGGCACGCTCACCCAGGGCGAGGTTGTCGCGCTGTACAACTATATGGGTCAGATCCTCGTTGAACTGGTGAAGATGGCAAACCTGATCATCCTGCTGACCAAGGCCTGGGCCTGCGGCGACCGCATCAGCGCGGTGTTCGCCATTTCCTCCTCCCAGAAGGACGGCACGCTCACCCTTGAAAACCGCGCCCAGCGCGGCAGCGTCACCTTTGAAGACGTCTCCCTGCGCTACAAAGGCGCAGGCGCAGAATCGCTGGAGCATGTTTCTTTCTGCGCGCGCCCCGGTGAAACCATCGGCGTTATCGGCGGCACGGGCAGCGGCAAGAGCACGCTGGTCAGCCTCATTCCCCGCTTCTACGATGCGACCGAGGGCCGTGTGCTCGTAGGCGGCGTGGACGTCCGCGCGCTGCGCAAGGAAGCGCTGCGCGAAGCCATTGCCGTCGTACCGCAAAAGGCCATGCTCTTTAAGGGTAGGATCCGCTCGAACCTCCTTTGGGGCAACGAAAACGCCACGGATGAGGAATTATACGAAGCAATCGCCATTGCGCAGGCGCTGGATGTAGTAAACAGCAAGGCCGGTCATTTGGATGAGCCGGTGGAGCAGGGCGGCCGCAATTTCTCCGGCGGCCAGCGTCAGCGCCTGACGATCGCGCGTGCGCTGGTCAAGAAGCCCGACATCCTGATTCTCGACGACAGTGCTTCCGCGCTCGACTACGCAACCGACGCCAGCCTGCGCCGTTCCATCCGCGCCATGGATCACAGGCCGACGACGCTCATCGTCTCCCAGCGCGCGTCTTCCGTGCGCTTTGCGGATCAGATCATCGTGCTGGACGACGGCTGCGTCGCCGGTATCGGCACGCACGATGCGCTGCTTGCATCCTGCCCGGTCTATCAGGAAATCTACGCATCCCAGTACGGCAGAGAGGAGGAAAAGCAGCATGGCTAAGAAGGGAAAATCGATCCTCTCTCAGCGCGATGTGCTCTCGCGCATCATGCGCTACATCCGTCCGCACCTGCCTGCGCTGCTTGCTTCGCTGGCCTTCTCTCTCGTTGTCGTGGCGCTCACGCTCTACGTCCCGATCCTCATCGGCCGTGCAATCGACTGCATTGTCGCCGCCGGTCAGGTGGATTTTGACACGCTGCGCCGAACGCTTTTGTCTGTCGGCGTATGCATTGGCATCACCGCGGCTGCGCAATGGCTGCAGAGTGAGTTGAACAACCGTGTGGCATACGCCACCGTGCGCGACATCCGCAGCGATGCGTTTGCGCATATTCAGCAGCTGCCGCTCTCCTATCTGGATGGGCATCCCACCGGCGATATCGTAAGCCGCATGATCGCCGACGTGGATACCTTCGCCGACGGCCTGCTCATGGGCTTCACGCAGCTGTTTTCCGGCGTGCTGACCATCGCCGGCACGCTGTGTTTCATGCTCACCCTCAGCCTGCCCATCACGCTGGTGGTCGTGGTCATCACGCCCGTCTCGCTGCTGGTGGCCAATTTCATCGCCAAATCCACGCATGACATGTTCGTTCTGCAGTCGAAGACCCGAGGCGAGCAGACCGCGCTGATCGACGAAGCGATTTTGGATCAGAAGCTGGTGCAGGCCTTCTCCCGCGAGAATGAGACGCTTGCGCAGTTTGACGAAATCAACGAGCGCCTGCGCGCGTGCTCGCTGCGCGCGGTGTTCTTCTCCTCGCTCACCAATCCCTGTACGCGCTTTGTCAATTCACTGGTCTATGCCGCCGTCGCGCTCACCGGCGCGCTGGCCGCCATCTCCGGTAGCCTGAGCGTGGGCAGCCTGACCAGCTTCCTCTCCTATGCCAATCAGTACACCAAGCCGTTCAACGAGATTTCCGGCGTAATCACCGAGCTGCAAAATGCGCTGGCCTGCGCGGGCCGCATCTTCCAGCTCATCGACGAGCCGGCACAGACCCCGGATGCAGCCGATGCCACGCAGCTTGAGCACGTACGCGGCGCGGTGAACCTCAATGACGTCTGCTTCTCCTACGCGAAGGATCAGAAGCTCATCGAAAACTTTTCTCTGGACGTTGCGCCCGGTCAGCGCGTGGCCATTGTCGGCCCGACCGGCTGCGGCAAGACCACAATGATCAACCTGCTCATGCGCTTTTACGATGTGGATACGGGCAGCATCCATGTGGACGGCTGCGAAACGCGCGCCGTCATGCGCGGCAGCCTGCGCCAAAGCATCGGCATGGTGCTTCAGGATACCTGGCTGAGTGCCGGCACCATCCGCGACAACATCGCCATGGGCAAGCCGGACGCGACCGACGAGGAGATCATCGCCGCTGCGAAGGCCGCGCACGCGCATGGCTTCATCCGCCGCCTGCCGGACGGCTACCGCACCGTGATCACCGAAAACGGCGGCGGCCTGTCTCAGGGGCAGAAGCAGCTTTTGTGCATCGCGCGCGTCATGCTCTGCCTGCCGCCGATGCTGATCCTCGACGAGGCAACCTCCTCCATCGACACGCGCACCGAGATGCGCATTCAGGACGCCTTCGCCACGATGATGCAGGGCCGCACATCCTTCATCGTCGCGCATCGTCTTTCCACCATCCAGGGCGCCGACGTGATCCTCGTCATGCGAAATGGCCAGGTCGTCGAGCAGGGCACGCACAAGGAGCTGCTTGCCAAGGGCGGCTTCTACAAGGAGCTGCACGAAGCGCAGTTTGCGCAGTAAAAGGGAAACGATGGGGGCTGCCGCCCCATGCCCCGCCTGAGGGACATTGTCCCTCAGACTCCCTTTTTCGCTTCGCGGCGGTTTTAAGATGTATAGT
>JAFQIF010000121.1 GCA_017397695.1 Clostridia bacterium | reverse complement strand
TACTGCACCATTCGCAATACAGCTGCCAACAGCTTCGCTTATGGAAAACAAAAGGCTAAGGTCGGCAATCTCAAACGCTTTGCTGAGGCCATTGCTTACCTGAACGAGCATGAGCTTAAAACCGTTGCCGACCTCGATGCATGGCTGGACACCGTTTCTTCTGAGCTCTATGCGCTGACCACTTCCATGAAAGCCGGAGAAAACAGAACCAAAGAACTCAAGGAACTGATCCGTTACGCTGAAATCTGCATGCAGGTTAAACCGCTGATTGAGGAAATGAACGCTATTCACTTCAAAGGCCGGAGGGAGAAATTCCGCAGCGCTCACGAAGCAGAGCTCAAACAGTTCTACATGGCCATGCGTAAGCTCAAGGAGCATGGTATCACTGACGGACACATCCCCGTCCGGGAATGGAAAAGCGAAATTGCTTCCATCAAAAAGGCACATGAGGATGCTTACATCCAATACAAATCCCAGCGTGAAGAGTTGAGTCGCCTTAACCAAGTCAAGCATGCGGTTGATACAGTTCTCAAAGATCCAGCCGCAGCCAAACAACGACCCGCTCACGAAACGGAGGTGAGCCTATGACATACACCCAGGCACAAATTGATCAAGCCAATCAGGTCGATCTCGCAGAATTCCTGCGCTCCCACGGAGAGGAACTGATTCGCAGCGGTAGCGAATACCGCTGGAAACGTCATGACAGTCTGACGATCAAGGGCAGCAAATGGTTCCGTCACAGTCAAAGTGCGGGCGGATATCCAGTCGACTTCGTGATGGAGTTTTGGAACAAAACTTTTCCCGAAGCGGTGGAAATGCTTATCGGCGAGAAGGGCGAAGGACGGGCACAGCCCGTCCCCGCCCCCACGCCGGCATTCACCCTGCCTGCGCCGCATACAGACATGAAGCAGGTCGCCGACTATCTGATCGGCACACGAAAACTGAGCGCCGAAACCATTTCCACCTTTGCTGCGCTCGGCATGATCTACGAAGACGCAAAGCATCACAACGCTGTCTTCGTCGGACGGGATTACGATGATGTACCGTGCTATGCATCCATGCGCAGCACGGAAAGCAATTTTCGTCAAGATGTTCCCGGCTCAGAAAAAGCCTACGGTTTCCGTTTTGACGGCGCATCGGATCGGCTGTTCGTCTTCGAATCTCCGATTGATCTGCTCTCTTTCATCGACCTGTATCCCAAGGAATGGGAATCCCGCACCTACGTTTCTCTCGGCGGTGTTTCCGACAAAGCGCTGCAGTACGTTCTCTCCCATCGTCCGGACATCCGGCGCATCTATCTCTGTCTCGATAACGACGAAGCCGGAGAAGCCGCCTGCAAACGCATCGCTGATTCACTTGCAGACACCTATTCGGTCATTCGGTATGTGCCTGCCCTCAAGGACTGGAACGAAGTGCTTCAGCATCGGGAAGATATTCCCAAGCCTCTTCTGAATGCGTTCGTTCTGAGGGAACCCCATACGGAAGAACCTGTCAGCATGATTCGCATGAGCGACATCACTGAGACACAGGTCGAATGGCTCTGGTATCCTTACATTCCTTTTGGCAAACTGACCATCCTGCAGGGCAATCCCGGCGAAGGAAAAACATATTTTGCCATGCAGCTGGCCGCTGCCTGTACAAACCGCAGAGAGTTGCCAGACACAGAACCGTTTGATCCCTTCAATGTGATCTATCAGACCGCAGAGGACGGTCTCGGCGACACGGTAAAGCCCCGCCTTCTGGAAGCGGGAGCAGACCTTGACCGTGTGCTCGTCATTGACGACAGCGACAAGCAGCTCACACTTTCTGACGACCGGATTGAAAAGGCCATTCGGCAAAACCATGCGAGACTGCTGATCATCGATCCTGTTCAGGCATTTCTCGGCGCGGAGATCGACATGAACCGCGCCAACGAAGTGCGCCCCGTCTTCCGCAAGCTGGGCGACATCGCACAAAGCACAGGCTGCGCAATCATGCTGATCGGGCATCTGAATAAGGCCTCCGGCGCGCAGAGCACCTATCGCGGCCTCGGCTCCATCGATCTGACTGCCGCCGTACGCAGCCTGCTGCTGATTGGCAAGGTCAAAAGCGATCCGACTACGCGTGTGCTCACGCACGACAAGAGCTCCCTTGCCCCTCCGGGCAAATCGCTCGCCTTCTCTCTGGGCGATGAAAACGGTTTTGAATGGATCGGAGAATACCGAATTACCGCAGACGAGCTCCTATCCGGTTCTGAGCACACAGAAACCAAGCTCGAGCAGGCAGAACGCCTGATTCTTACCATGCTCGAGAGCCGCGGCACCTGCGCGTCCTCTGACATTGACAAAGCCGCACAGGGGCTGGGGATCTCGCCCCGCACTGTACGCACAGCCAAGCAGCACCTGTCGGACCGTCTGCGCAGCGAGCGCATCGGTACGCAGTGGATGCTCAGTCTGCGTCCGAGCGAACCGGCAAACGATCTGATCAACTGGCAGGATTCCATAGCCCCATAAATTCTGCCAGTTCGCCACTTCAAAAACGCAAACCAGGAGGTTCCCTATGAAAGAAGTCCCCATCTGGGAAAAGAGCAATCTGACCCTTGAAGAAGCCGCTGCCTACTCCGGCATCGGTATCAATAAGCTCCGCGAAATCACCAACCACAGAAACTGCCGCTTCGTGCTCTTCGTGGGCACCAAGCGCCTCATTAAGCGCCGCCTGCTCGATGAATATCTGGAGCAGTGCAGTACCCTGTAAAGAACAAGTGACAAAACAAGCCCTGATATGGTAGAATTGAATCGTCATATCAGGGCTCTTCTGTCGCGAGAAAGGAGAGTTCATGAGAGCTACACGCAAAGACGATCAAGGCCGCGAATTGCGGCTGGGAGAAAGTCAGCGCAAGGGCGGACTCTACGAATACAGGTACAAAGACTCAGTTGGCAAACGGCACACGATCTATGACCGGGACCTGGATAATCTCAGGATCAAGGAGGCTGAAATCCAGCGCGTACATGACGCAGGACTTGACTATGCCGAAGGCGATATCACCGTCATCGAGCTGGTCAGGCGCTATGTCAGCCTCAAGCGAACCATGCGGCACAACACGCAGATAGGCTATCAGTTTGTGCTCAGTCTCCTTGAAAAAGAGGCATTCGGTACAAGAAAAATCCGTTCCATCAAGATGTCTGACGCTAAGCTCTGGCTGATCAAGCTCTTCGATGACGGGTATTCCTTCAGCACCATCGCCTCGATTCGAGGAATCGTCAAGCCAGCGTTCCAGATGGCCTACACGGAGGAAATCATTCGCCGCAATCCCTTTGAATTCCGGCTCGACATCATCCCCAACAACACGGTCAAGCGCGTCGCGCTCACCGAACAGCAGCAGAAGGACTTCCTCGACTTCGTCCGGGATGATCCTCACTTCTGTCAGTATCTGGATGAAATCATCGTCCTGCTGGGCACGGGAATGCGCGTCAGTGAGTTCTGCGGACTGACGATGCGCGATCTGGATTTCGAGAAGCGGCGTATCCGTGTGGATCACCAGCTTGTGCGCATGCGCAACGGCACCCGCTACATCGAGAAGACCAAGACCGAATGCGGCCGGCGGTTCATCCCGATGAGCGACGACGTGTTCACCAGCCTGTACAACATCCTCGCCAACCGCAAGAAGCCCCGCAAGGAGATCATGATCGACGGTTATGCCGGCTTCATCCTGCTGGACAAGGACGGCAACCCCAAGGTCGCCATGCACATCCAAAAGGTGATCAAGCGGCTGTGGGAAAAGTACAATGAGGAAAACGTCATTCCTCTGCCGCGCATCACGCCGCACGTCTTCCGGCACACCTTCTGCACGAACATGGCCAAGGCCGGCATGGATCTCAAGAGTCTGCAATACCTGATGGGCCACTCGGATGTGAGCGTGACGCTCAACGTGTACACGCACAACAGCTACGAGACGGCCGAAGAGTCTTTCGCCAAAGTTGTCCCCTTCGGCAGCGCCCAGCTGCCCGCATCAAAACGACGGCTCGGGTAAATCTTCCGTCATTTTCGCACTTTCACCCTTAAAATGATCACCCAAAAACCATACGAAAACCTTACGACCAAGCGCCAAAGACCTATGAAGAGAGGCATCAAAGGTTGTCGTATATCAAAGATTATACTGTGAATTGTGCACAATTATAAACACTTATAAAGAGGTAAATTTGGTGAAAAGAGTACTTTTTATCTGCCACGGCAATATCTGCCGCAGCCCCATGGCCGAAATGGTGATGAAAGAGCTTGTCCGCCGCCGCCATCTGGAAAACTGCTTTGAAATCGCCTCCTGCGCAACCAGTACGGAGGAAATCGGCAACCCCGTTTATCCTCCTGCCCGTGCGGAACTGGCGCGGCGCGGCATCCCCTGCGAGCGCCGCGGCGCTCGCCAGCTGACCCGCGCCGATTATGACAACTGGGATCTGCTGATCGTCATGGATTCCATGAACATCCGCAACACCATGCGCATCATCCACAGCGATCCTGAGGGCAAGGTGCATAAGCTGATGGACTATACCGACCGCCCGGGCAGGGACGTCGCCGACCCATGGTATTCGGACCGGTTCGATATCTGCTACGAGGATGTGCTTGCCGGCTGCGAGGGGCTGCTGTCCGCGCTTTTATCAAAGTAATCCGCTCATATGCACTGCCGGTCAAATTGACATTCATTTCCGCACTGCTTATAATATAACCATATCACTCCGCCGGGAGGGCGCTTCTCATGAACGATTTTTCTCAGGGAAAGGTCTGGCGGCGCATTGTCGCGCAGGCCGTTCCGCTGACCCTTGCACAGCTTGTCCAGCTGCTTTATAACATCGTCGACCGTATCTACATCGGGCATCTGCCGGGCGTTGGCAGCGCGGCGCTGACGGGCATCGGCCTCACATTCCCGCTGATCACGCTGATCGCCGCGTTCACCGCGCTTTTCGGCATGGGCGGCACGCCGCTTTTTTCCATCGCACGCGGCGCGGGCGAGCATAAGCGCGCCTCCAGCATTCTCGGCTGCTGCGCCTCCCTTCTGTTTGTTTCCTCGCTGGTCATCACGGCGCTTTCTTATGCGTTCCGCCGTCCGATGATGTTCATGTTCGGCGCAAGCGAGGTTTCCTATCAGTATGCGGACGCGTATCTTC